>DRDE01000188.1 GCA_011040095.1 Nitrospirota bacterium | reverse complement strand
GGTTAATAAGGTAATTAATGGGATACCGATACCAGAATTTTTGGATGATGACTTTAAAGTAGTACTCCCTGGTGGAGTAAAGTCAAAATTAATGTCCTATGCCATCAATAGACCTCTTTTCTTTGGTGGATGGGATATGGCAAGGAATAAGTCAAAAGATATGATTCAGTATTTGCCCGCAGGTTCTGTGTTTTACTTTGAGGAATGTACTGTTGACGCTATTAATAATAATTTTTTATTGGGAGGTAAAAATGTACAGTAAACATAGCATAGTCGGAATGTACTGCGAAACTCCGCTTCATGCTGGATCAGGTCAGGCGATAGGTGCAGTTGACCTGCCAATCCAAAGAGAAAAGACAACCGGATGGCCTACAGTTCAGGCCTCAGGGCTTAAAGGTGCATTCAGGGATGCATACCAAAAAAGTGCTAAAAATGATATAACTTCAATTTTTGGTTCAGACAATAGTGGAGACAAGGCTGGAGCCATAAGCATTGGAGATGCAAGGGTACTGTTATTTCCGATAAGGTCTTCAATCACTCCTTTTTTATGGGTTACCTGTCCAGCAATATTAAGAAAACTCAAAAGGGATGGGAAGATTATCGGGTTAAACTCCGAATGGACTATTCCAGGTGTTACAGAGGAGAACTATTTAGGACTTAACGAAAATGCTCAAGATATTATCTTTGAGGATTTACTGCTTTCTGGAGGTGGAAAGATAGATGAAGAAATTATTAAGACCATTCAGTCAGTAATGCCCCCTGATAATTTTTATAATACAGAAAATATTAAGGATTTTCTCTGCATAATCTCGGATAAAAACTATTCTATGCTTGTAGAGATAGGGACAGAAATTCATGCAAGGATCCAGCTAACCGAACAAAAAACATCCAATAACCTCTGGTATCAGGAATTGTTACCTTCAAATACTATTTTGTATACGATAGTTTCTATGATGGATGAGAGAAAAAAAGTGGTGATAAAAAACAGGCTGAAGATTTAATGAAATCGCTTAAAAATACTTTATCTGAATACATTCAAATCGGTGGTGATGAATCTCTTGGCAGAGGCTGGACAAGGCTTGTATGGCAGGAGGTACAGTAATGCAAACACTATCTCAGAGAAGGGCTGCAAGGGCATTGGAATTGTTAGAAAATATTACAGAAAAAGGAGAGACCAGAAACGAATTCAGCCAGTTTTGCAAGTCGTTTCCAACTATGATTTTACAAAATGGTCTGGGACAGGCTATAGCATTCATAAAGTCTAAAAAAGATAAGGATGACAAGCCTGATTACAAGTATGACACGATGTATAACACCTTGAATGCATGGCTTAAGGAACTAACACTTATAAAAGATGATGTGCTAAGAGAAATTAATTATATGAATGCTCAAGAATACCTTCATATCCAGATGGAATCTCTAAAATTCCTTGAATGGATTAAACGATATGAAAATGCCGAAATCTTTAAATAGGGGGCTTTATGTTTATACCATTGCCGACTTATATAAATATAGATAATCAAAAGAGCGCTAATTATAGCCTATTGTTTAATAAATGGACAAAATTTAGTGGCGACTTTAACAGACCGACTAAATTAGGAGATGAAAAGATAGGTGAATTCATAAGACTTAAAACAGAATTTGGGAATAGAACAAACCAGTTTAACGAGTTAATCAGGTTGCAAAAAAGTAAAATGACAAACCTTCTTTCTATTCTAAAAACTAAAAGCTACTTTGTCTCAGTTATAAAATGTAGAGTATCAGATGCCCTTATTTGTGGTATAGGAGATGAGCATACCCTTGAAAATTCAATGAGGTTCGATCATTGTACCGGGCTCCCCTTCATACCATCATCGTCAATAAAAGGAGTAGTACGATTTGCAGGTGAGTTTAATAATGAAAATGATGAAAGAGAGGAAGGAAAAGAAAATCTGATTTTTGGTAGTAAAGACGGTATCGGTGAAGTTCAATTCTGGGATGGTTTTCCATCGGATGTTCCAAAATTAAAAACAGATATTATGAACAACCACTTTCAGGATTATTATTCTGATCCAACCGGCACAAAAGCTCCGTCCGATGATATGAACCCGAATCCTGTGCCTTTCATTGTAGTAGATGCAGATAGCGAGTTTTATTTCCCTGTGATAGCAGAAGATGAAAACAATCTTATAAGAGCAGTTGAATTTTTGAAATGTGCTTTGTCTGATTGGGGAGTCGGTGCAAAGAGTTCGGTTGGGTATGGGATGTTTTATGACTTTACTGAAGAGATTATCTCTCTTCCCAAGCCAAAACCGAAAGAGCTTACAGCCTCTGAATTAGCATTTGAAGACCTAAAAAAAGCACCGAATTCAGAGAGTTTTGTTAACTGGCTGGAAACATTAAAAGAAACAGACGAGAGATGGTTAAGCAAGTATGAGCGCTTATTTATTGAAAAAGAAAAAAGGATGGTAACCCCCTCAGTCCCCCTTAACTTAAGGGGGAAGGAAAAATCCCCCCTCTTGGATTAAGAGGGGAGGCATGGTCTCCCTCTTATGTTAAGGGGGATTAAGGGGGTTACTCTAATTGTTCATTGTTTCATAAGGACTACCGACCTATTACAAGATGATTAAAAACAGGGCCAGTGGATTTCATTGCATTGATGCCTTTTCCGATATGATTTACATAGTGGCCGGCAATGTCAATATTGCTGAACAGATTCCGGTAAATAATTGCACTGCATATGGAGGTCGCTATGCCCTGTAAATACAGTAAAAGCCCCCTTTTCACCTTTGAGAATTCCGGATACAGCCGTTTTTAATACTGGATTCTTATATAAGAGTTTTTTCTCAGCTCTTTCATGTACTCCCGGAGCCTTATGATTAATTCTTCTTTTATCAGGGTATCTTCTATTTCATCCCTTACATCATAAAACTCTTTACCGGCAAAGAGTTCCCTGTTGATTTTGTAATAAGATTCAATATTCTCATATGGTATGTGTATAAAGGCTTTTATCTTCCTGGCAATATACTCGCTAATGACGGCGTTGTCATCCATCCCGGCCTTGTGGCGGATGCCGGGAACCCCAATCCAGAATTTTTTTGCCTCATTTAACAACAGCTTGCTGTTTATCATTTCATCAAGGATAGCCTCCCCTGATATGCTTCCGCCTGATTTCTTTGCAGCCTCAACGGCTTCCCTGTACTCACTCAGTAAAATCACGTCATCATTCACTATAGCCACTATTCTTTCAAGGACTTCGGCGCGCGCGGAATCAATCAATAAAACATGGGAAAAGAGCAATATTATGAAAATAAGAGCAGGCGATACAACGAAACGGAGACGCCGTGAGTTGTGAATGATAATATCTGAAATATTACATATTCTCTGCTTCATTTTTTTATCCGTTCCCCCGTTTCTCCCCATCTCCTCGTCATTATTAAAAGGCATGCCCGAAACTGAAATGAAACTCACCGGAGCTTTCTCCTGGCTCCTTATTCAGCTTGTGTCCGTAGTCTAATCTGACAGGGCCGACCGGTGTGCTGTATCTCAATCCCAGACCCGCAGTGTATTTCAGTTCATCATCCACATCATCCGCTGTTTCCCATACATTGCCTGCATCGATAAATGTGACAAAACCGAATCCCTTGCCGGCTGAAAACCTGAATTCCCAGTTTGTCAAAGCGAATATATTACCGCCGGTAGGGGCGCCGTTTTCACTCCTGGGACCGAGTGTATCATGGCTGTATCCCCTTACAGTTGTTCGTCCACCAAGGAAAAAGCGCTCAATCAGCGGAATCTCCTCGCTCTCCTCAAACCCGTAAGCCGCGCCGCCCCTTAACGAGAAGGCAAAGACAACGCGCTTCATCATCTGAAAAAACCATGAACTTTGAAATGTTCCCTTGATAAATTCCGTTTCAGACAAAAACAGGCTTGAAGCATATTTCACTACAAGACCCTGAAGCGCGCCGGAGGCAGGCTCGAACGGATCGTCCCTTGTGTCCCAGAACAGGGACGGGGAGAGACTGCTGATGCCGATAGTTCCCGTATCCTCCCTGCTCAGTATAATGCCGGGGTCCACATTTTTTGTGTCGATAAAAGAATATTCATAGCCCAGGCCTGCCTTAAACCCTTTGCCGAGTTTCTTCTCAATACCTGCAATAAAACTGGTCCTCTCGATTTCATAAAGCAGGTCCCTTGTTTCGATATTAATTGACCTGGTATATTCCTTAAGAAGAAATGCCTTAAACGGCACACCGGGTTTATTGAAAAGCCGCGGCTCCTTAAAATTAAAAATATACCGCTCTTCTACCGAACTCAGTTCCGAGCGAAACCCGACCTGTCTGTGATATCCGCCGAGATTGCGATAGCTTATATCAATCGACCCCCTGAATCTTTCATAGTCTCCGAACCCCGCGCTGATCTCCACTGACCCTGCATTCCCTTCACTCAAAGAAACAAGCATATCCCTGAGAAGTTCATCATCCCCTGTTTTTTGGGGCTCAAGTATATCAACCGACACTTTGTTGAAAATACCGAGTTTGTACAGACGCTGTTTAATCCCGGTAATTTCATCATAATTATAAAGCTCGCCTTCTTCAAGATTTAATTCACGATTTATTATTTTCGGCTTTGTCTTGCGGTTGCCCCGGAGAATAATCTTGCCGACAATGGAAGGCCTGTTTTCCGTTATCCTGAAGGTAAGGGAGGCGTTACCGTTTTCAATTACGCTTTCGACTTCAACACTCGCATCAAGATAACCGTGCCTGCCGTAAAAAGAAAGCGCCCTGTGCCTGGCATCACCGATATCAATTACATTATACGGCGATCCCTCTTTAAGCCCTAAGACACTGCGGAGTTCAGATTTGTCAAACCTGCTGTTTCCGGTGATCGTGACGGATTTAACCTTTGTCCGGGGACCTTCATTGACAACGAATTCAAGATTTAATTTCCCGCCGTCATCCAGGAACTCTTTTTTAATATCCACCACCTCCACCTGGAGATAACCGAGGGCATTGTAAAACCTGGTTAGCGACTCCCTGCCGCTGTTCACCATATTATTATTAAACGGCTTGTTTTCAGTCAGCGGAACAACCCTTTTAATGGCCGCGGGATCGATACTGATACCCGTAAAAATTAAGTTTTTCAAAACTACCTTTGTCCCCTCAAATATTGAAAATGTAACCCTTATTACATTTTCCTCCCTCTCAACCTTTGGGGTAACCCCGGCATAATAATATCCCTTGCTCACATACAGTCTCTTGATGCGGTCAGCGGTTTCCGCAAGCAATTCGTCCGTTACCTCTCCATCTTCAATAAAATGCGCTTCTTTTCCGAGTTTCCTCGCGCTGATTGCTTTATTGCCTTTAAACTTCAGTTCAAGCTTTGGTCCCGGATAAACCGGTATGTCAAGCTCACCGTCCACAAAGCTGTATGGACCTGTCAGCGGGTTGAGGTAATCCCGCTTTTTATAGCTCCGGCTTATTCTCTGAATGCTTTTATCTATTTTATCCCTGTCAAGTGTATCTCCTTCACTAAGTGTAATAAAACGCCGGACATTATCAGGCGCGTTTATTTTTTTAATAACCAGGGGCGGGCCTTCTTTAATATTTATATGTATGTCCACCATTGCCGGTTTTTTTGCGGCTTCCATGCCGACCTTGATCCCGGCGCCGGGGAAGCCTTTTCTTTCATAGAATTTAACAAGGGCATCCCGTGCATCACTGAGAAAATCTTCCCTGAGGTCTTCCCCTTCCCTGACAGGAAAGGAATTTTTAATCTTACGATCGGAAAAACTCCTGTTCCCCTCAATAATAATCCTGTTGACAACCGGTATTTCCCTGACAATATAAGTCAGCCTGATTCCATTGTCATACGGCCCGGATTCAGCCTTTATATCATAAAAAATGCCTTTTTTGAACGCCCTCCTGATCCCTTCCCTCAACACCTCCCTGTCTAAGGTATCGCCGACGCCAAAACAGATCAGGCCGATTAATTCTTCTTCCTTAATGCGTGTGAGGCCTTTAACCTCGATTGCCATGATCTCTTTGCCGAAAGATGCCCCTCCCTCTCCTGCATTATTAATGCGGGTTGAGGGGAGATCGGAACTCAGGGCATGGGCACAGGCGGGAACCAGGAAATAAAAAACAAGAAACAGTGAAAAAAGAGACAGCGCCTTTCCAGTAATAAATCCTGTTTTATGTATCATTTCACATTTCTCATTTATTTGAATTCAAACCTGTATTTTAAATCAACGCCGACACTGCCTATCTCATTTCTCGAACCGACAACGGAGATGTCTTTGTCTATTTTATATTCAAGTTTGATAATGCTCTCTTCCGTAGTGCCGATAGCAGTGGAGTATACTACAAATATCTTGTCCTCAAACAGCCTTTTCTCGATAATAACCCATGGAATAAACGCCCCCTCGGTAGTAGTGTGCGGCTCGATCTCAAATCGTTCGAAACCTGTGATATCCTTAAACTGCTCCTCTACCGTATCCTGAATGCCTCCTGTTAATATGGCCGTGGCCTCAGCGGCTGCTATGCCGCTTTCAATGCCCCTCTCCTGTTTTTCTATCTGTCCCACGGTAAGCAAGGCAAGTATATCCGGCTCCGGCAGCGGAGGATCCGAAAACAGGGATAACGAAAATTCATCCATTGTGCCGTCTAATGAAAGCCTTACGTAATAATCACTTATATAGGTGTCCGCAAGAATATGAAAGACCGGGGTGATGGCGTCCGGCTCTACAAAATCCACACTGCTTCCCTCCAGTATCTTGAATTCATTGCTCCTGAAATAAACAGCGCCTTCTTTTGCCTCGATCCTGCCTAACAGCCCTTTTTGCGCGACTGTGCCCGTAACATTGAGATTTATCCCGACCGCAGCCCTTGCAATATTGTTGTCAATGATAATATCGTCAAGCCCTTCAACATGTATATTCAGGGTCGTATCCGCCAGGAATGGCGGATATTCAGGCCGCTCTTCCCTGATTTCCTTTAGTCCAAGCAGCCAGCTCTTCCATTCAACCCTTTTCTCATATTCGGCTTTTTTAATTTCAATGTTCCCGGTTAAACTTGAACCCTTTGAAGAAGTTTCATAGAACAGCTTTCCGTCAAGAGCGGCGCTGAGTCCTTCCTGGGGCCTTATCCTGATTCCCAGGATATCCGCAGACATAAAAAATCTCTTCAAGGATAATAATTCGAAATATGCGGCCCCGGACATGACTACAGTGCCGCCTGCAAACCCGGCAGTAACGGAATCAACGGTAATCCTGTCTTTCTTTAAAAGAAAAGCGCCGTTTATGGGCCCGATTTTATACGGGAATCCTGTTATTGCCGCACTTACATTGCCTACATCTATCCTTCCCACAATTTCCGGGGACTTCCACCGGCCCGTAACATCAACGGCGAAACTGCTCCGTCCCTTTAATGATGAGAGCTTATCACTGAATGCCCTTAAAGGAGCAATGTCCATGTTTCCGTTCAGGGTCAGGTTATACTCATCATTGATTTTCAGGGAGCCTGTCGCAGACATGTCCGCATTATCGCCGGCCAGGGAAAATGATTTTATCCTTAGCTCATTATCGACAAGCTCAAGTTCAATATCTTCACTGTTTCTGAATTCATAGCCGTACAAGCTTATGCTTGCGAAATTGAATTTTGAAATCACTGAAATTTTATCCCCCACACCTTCCATCCCGACCCCGCCTTTCAGTGAAAGCCGGAAATCGTCAGGAACTTCTTTCATGAAGCCTGAGAGGAGAAAATCATACCTGCCCCTGTTAAATTTCGAGTTTACATTCCATGATATCCTGTCCGAGAAAAGAACCCCTGCTTCAGCAGTGACTAAGCCGTTGATAAAGCTTCCTTCAGCCATTAGTTTTTTATTGTTAAATTTTCCCTTTATTTCACCCTTGCCCATCTGTGCGCCCCTGAAAGAACTTTCATCAATATTTACTGAAAATTTAAGGTCCGGATTATCAATTGATCCTGAACCCTCCATGTCCATGCCGAATACCAGCTCAAAAGGATAATCACTGAAGACCGGGAAATCGGATAATTGAATTTTGCCTGATGAGGCCGAGAAGCTGAACTTTTTATTAAAGAATAAAGTCCCTTTTGCCTCAAGAGCGGATTCACCCTTGTAAGCCTTTACCGACCTGAACTCTATTTTTTCCGGGTCCAATACGTATTTGAGGGCGACCCTGTCCAGTTCCTGCCCGTATACAGCGCTGTTGCTGACAGCCAGGTCACCGCTGCCGATAAAACTACCGGGATCGCCTTTAAACGAGACCTTGCCGCTGACACGCCCCGATACCGGGATATCTTTATAAAACGCCTTAATAAACGGCTTGATATCGACATTTGTTAATTCGGCTTCAGCAGTGTAAAAAGGGTCGTTGAAAGAAAAAAGTTTTCCCGCCTTTTTAAAGTCGATTCTACCTGAAACGCCGTATGCCGCATTATCCTGCCTGATTACCAGGCGGTCAACGGAAAGAGAGCTGATCCTGTATGTCAGGTCAGCGGAGGCTTCCGTAAACTCAATACCATGAACACTGCCGGAGTCCACTGCAAGGCTGCCCCTTATCTCCGGGTCTTCCACAGCGCCTGTCGCCGTCCCCTCAAACCTCACAGGAGCAGAGAGCTTTGTATAATACGGCGCTGTCAAATCAGTAACATCCGCGCTTTTCAGGTCAAGGTCAAGGTCAAGGGTGTTATCATTTAAATCTATAATTCCATAAAGAAAAAGGTCTGAAAGAGACGTGGAAATGACTGTATCTTCAAGCCGGAGAATATCATCTTTCAATTCAAGAGCAGCAGAGAAAGACTTCAACCTGTTCAGCGCATCTCCCTGCTTTTGCGATATGTTGCGATAGTCTATATCCGCCGTAACTTCAATGCTGCGGCCCCTCCTGTGACTCAGGTAAATGTCTCCTTCAATCTTTCCCTCAGGAAATGGCGGCTCCCATTTTATAAACTTGAAGAGCCGGCGACTGTCAATGCCGCTGACACCGACATCAACCATGAAATCTCCATCCGGAATTAATATGCGCGCATCCCCTTCAAGCTCCCCATTATAGACATGGGCCTTAAAACCGTTCAGCGCAAATTTCCTGTCCCTGTAAGTCAGCTCTCCTTCCGCCTCATCAAGCGGCAGGTTATCGAACACGGCGTTTTCAAGTTTTGCCTTTCCCTTGCCGGTGATATCCGGGAAAGCGCCCTTGATTGTCCCGTTTACCGATACCTTTCCCGTTATATTTGTCCTGACCTTTATTATCTCCATTAATGTTTCAAGGTAAAATTCGCTGTCTGTCTTTAAATCAAGATCAAATCCGGGCCATGTTGAGTCTTTTCCCGGAACCAGTCTGACCGAACCCTTAAAAGAGAACAGACCGTCTTTCTCCTGTTTCAAGGCGAAAATCTTATTGATTGTCGATGCATATATCTTCGTTTCAGCCGAGAAATTGCCGTCCCTGATTTTGCCTTCATCCGATATTAACAGCTCCCCTTTTGCCTTGAAAGTAGATTTTGAAGAGTGGATATTAATCTCCGAAAGCTTAATCAGTCGATTCTCAATCCTGACCCTGGCGTCCAGGCCGCCTTGCAGCTCTGATTTATTGGGAAAAGTTAATGTTACGTTTTTAAGCAGAACATTAATTGCAGAAGCCGTATTTTTTGTAACCATGTCGAGAAACAGACCTTTGACAGAGACGGCCGCCCCCTTTCCCGCATGGCTGTAATCTAATTCTCCATCCGTTAATTTAATATTTTTCAGGCTGACCCTGAATTTTCCTTCTTCACCAACAGAAGAAGATTTCCTGATGTTATCTGTAATTCTCCTCAAATCCTCTTCTCTTAGAGTTAACCTCGGTTCCTTCAGTGTCAATTTCCTTACCCTGATCTCCTTTGACAACAGACCGAGCAGGTCAATATAAACGCGTGTTTTTGTGATCCAGAGGAGCCTGTTCCCATCCCTGTCAAAAATCTTGAATCCTTTGGCCTGCACATAAAACGGCAAGAGATTGATAACTGCCTTATTAATAATGATTCTTTCCCTGGTAGCGTTCTCAAGCACAGGGATAAGAATTCTTTTTATGGAATTTGATAAATAGGGGCCCCTGAGAAGGAAAAATAAAATAGCAAAGGAGGCAATAATTATTCCTGTGATCGACGCCAGCCTTCTTGTTTTGATTTTTATATTAATCATGAGAAATTGAAAAAGTCATTAAAATTCAATGTAAATATAAAAAACAGCATAATTATCGACAATAATTTTAACTCTAAAAAACACTAAATGCTATAATACCTAAACAAAAAGATAGGCGTCAATTTGACTTATAAGCTATCAGGTTTCATTTGTCAGCCGTCAGTTAAAAATACAGATGCATTTCTCTGCCTGAAATTATTAACTAATAACTGATTATTCAGCTGATTGCCGAGAGCTGACAGCTAACTTATGAGGGCGGTTAGCTCAGTTGGGAGAGCGCCACGTTCGCAACGTGGAGGCCGGGGGTTCGAATCCCCTACCGTCCATTCTTATTTCTCTTTATCTTCAGGAATGCTGCGGATTTTTGTAGAAATCCACATAAGTCGGGGGCGGGAATATAATTTCCAGCCCTACCTTCCTTTTTAAACCGTGAGGGGCGGTTTTAAACGACCATATTACTTTGCAATGAAGTTTAATCAGTTCCCCTGAAGGTGTCCGTAATTTTACCTCAAATTCCGTTCCCGGATTGAAACGGGTTGAAGTGCTTAAGAGATACCCGGAAGAAGTTTCCAGGTTAATGCCATGTTCGGAAATACTCTCAGTAATTACCGTATAAGTGGTATCTCCCTGGACAATCTCCGCCTCCATGCAGATATTTTTTCTTTTTGAACGCCTTCTTTCCATTATTGAATATTATCATTATTATTATTATTTTTAAAGAAAATTCGTAACTACTCAGGCTCAAAGTGGCAAAGGCGCATAGGCGCAAAGGGTTAAGAAATACAGGAAAAGTTTTTCATCCTCTTTTTCACTATGTGCCTTTGCCACTTTGCGTCTTTGCGCCTGCCCGAGCATCTGCCTCCTGCCTTTCAATTAAAGTTTTATATGAACTTGCCGAATAGTAATTAGAATCTGTATATAAACTGCTGTTTATTATTTTCGTCATACCCGAAATCTGTAGTCGGGTATCCAGAACTCACTGAAAAGACTGGATTCCCGCCCAACAGATCACGGGAATGACGGCTCTATTGTTGAGTTTATACACAGACTCTAATTAGTTATAGATGCCGATTGCCTTTAAACCTGAAATCTGCATGGGAGAACAGTCATGGCTGAAGAAAAAGGAACAAACCGCTGGACCGTCCTGGCCGGCGCGCTGATCGTACAGATTGTATTGGGGACTGTCTACGCTTTCAGCGTCTTTGTCAAACCCCTTGAGATGGAATTTGACTGGAGCCGCACAACAACCCAGTGGGCGTTTTCTTTTGCCCTTGTGTCTTTTGCTATCATCATGATACCGGCAGGCCGTCTGCAGGACAGGATCGGCCCCCGCAAGGTCGCCTCCATAGGCGGCGTCCTGCTGGGCGTCTCATTCATCCTCGGTTCGCTGCTGATTGAGGAGAGCCGTCCCTGGGCCTTCTATCTGACATACGGCATTATAGGCGGTGCAGGGATTGGATTTGCATATGTCTGCCCTATAGCTGCAGCGGTCAAGTGGTTTCCTGATAAAAAGGGGCTGGTCACCGGTTTGTCCGTTGCAGGATTTGGCGCGGGTGCGCTCTTTTTTGCAGGCCCGGCCTCCGCCCTCCTGCTGCCTCCGGGAAACGGGGCAGAGGCTATGGGTATGTCACAGATACTCTTTGCAGCCTTCGGGATTTCTCATGCGAGCGGATTTGGAATCGGCTGGAAGAGTTTCTTTGTGCTTCACGGTATTACCAGCGCTGTTTTAGTTATTCTCGGCGCTTCGCTTCTGCGCAATCCCCCGGACGGATGGCAGCCTCCCGGCCGGCAGACCGGTAAAGCGCAAAACACTCCTGAAGCTGATACTGAGTGGAAAGAAATGCTGAACACACCTCTTGCCTGCATGTTATGGCTCACATTTATCTTCGGGGCCACTTCAGGGTTGATGGCTATCGGCCAGTGGAAACCCCTGATGGGGACCATACTCAACGGAAAAACCTTTGCGCCCGCATGGATGGGTTCTTTCGGACGGTTTGTGGAGCCGGTGGGTATTCTCGCTATTTTCAATGCACTGGGCCGTATTTTCTGGGGCAAGGTCAGTGACTTTATAGACCGGCCGCGGGCAATGATGATAATGTTCCTTGCACAGGGCATGGCCTTTATGCTCCTTGTCAATGTTGAGTCACACCTGGCCATTTTTTTTGCATCCGCCCTGGTAGGGCTTAATTTCGGAGGGAATTTTGCCCTGTTCCCGTCAGCAACCGCCGACTATTTCGGGACAAAAAACCTCGGCATGAACTACGGCTGGATATTCACTGCATACGGTGTTGCCGGAATCCTCGGCCCTGTTGTAGGGGGCGTGCTCTATGACGCAAGCCAGCAGTATATACTGGCTTTTGTATTTTCCGGTATCTTGTGTTTTGTTGCCGCCGGGTGTTCCGTCGTGGTGTGGGGTCTTGCAAGGGCGCAGTCACAGGCCGCGCCTCAGCCACAGGCAATAGCAGCCCCGCAGGCCCTGGAGCGCGTCAGTGAATTGAATGACCGCATGTCGGTTCCCGCCCCGGGACTGGGCGGCTATCCAATCGGCTAATTCTTTTCTAAGCACGCGCGCGCTTCAGCATGGTCAAAAAGAATATCCCTATACTGACAAGGACAATCGTGGGGCCGGATGAGGTATTGAGATAAACAGAGAGTGCAAGGCCGGTAATTCCCGATATTACCCCGAACAGGCTTGATAGAACAAAGAGATGCTTCATGCTTGATGCAAGATTTTTTGCAGATGCGGCAGGAACAATCAAAAGTGATGTGACAAGTATAATACCGACAATTTTAAGACTCACTGTTATAACAATTGCAATGATTAAAAAAAGCAGGTATTCAAAAAAGCGGACATTAATGCCCTCCACCCGCGCCAGGTCACTGTTGAATGTAATCTGGAGAAATGGCTTTAAGAATATCAGAAGGATTGCGACAGTCAGTATGCTGACAACAAAAATCAATAACAGGTCGCTGTTTGTTATGGCAAGAATATCTCCGAACAGGAAAGCGAACAGGTCAGCCCTGTAGCCTTTGAGCGCTCCTATAATAAGCATGCCGGTTGCAATAGCGCCTGAAAATGCGACACCTATAACCGTGTCGTGTGACAGGGATGTTTTTTCAGAGAGGAATGCTATTAATAATGCAATGAGTATTGCCACAACAACGGATGACACTGAAAGGTCGATTCCGAGTATGGCTCCTGCCGCAATTCCGGCAAAGGCCGAATGTGATATTGCATCCGCAAAAAAGGACATCCTGCGGAGCACTACGAAGTTTCCGACAAACGGGCAGAGAATGCCGACCATCACTGAAGCCAGCAAGGCCCTCCGGATAAACGGATATGATAAAAATTCGCTAATCATGCTCATTGCAGCTATGGATATACGCGCCCATCATTTCTCCGTAAACAGTCTTTATGACCTCGTTTGTCAGGGTGTTTTCAGGGCTGCCCGTGCATACGAGTCTCCGGTTCAGGCAAAGGACATCGTCCGCAAAACGGTAAACCACATTCAGGTCATGGGAGATCAGGATTACGGTCAATCCTTTTTCTTTATTAAGTCGCATGACCAGATCGTAAAACCTTTCCTGCCCCTTGATATCCACCCCTGATGCGGCCTCATCCAGGAAGAGTATCCCCGGTTCATTAATGATCGCCCTGGCAATCATGACCCTCTGGAGTTCTCCGCCGGACAGGCTGCCGATATTCCTGTCTCTTAAGTCCAGGGCCCCGACGGTTTCTAATAATCTGTCAGTATATTTTCTTTCTTTTCCTTTTCCATGAAAAGGGAATGAATAAATCGGGGGGACGGTAAAACCCAGAAGCTCTGAAACCGTCAGCGGAAACGTCCGGTCAAATTCAAGTCTTTGAGGAACATAGCCGACCCTGGTATGGGAATTTTTATGCCTGAACGGGTGTCCGAATAAAGAGACTGAACCTGTCTGGTACGGGATAAGTCCGATAATGGCCTTAATCAACGTAGTCTTGCCCGCGCCGTTAGGGCCGATAATTGCCGCTATCCTGCCTTCCTCCACTGAAAAAGTGATGTTCTCTATGAGGTGACGGTTGTCGGCCTTTACGCAGAGATTCTCTACACTCAGGGCCTTCATTCAGTTTCCCGGTTCAGGGCTTTTTTTAACACTGCGAGGTTTGACCTCATTTTATCTTCATACCATTCTTTATATGGCGAACCGGTCTCTAAGGTATCAAGGCTGTATACCTCCAGATCCAGATCATCCGCAATCGACTTTACTATCTTATGGGAAATTTGAGGCTCTGTAAAAATAGCTTTAATGCCGTTTGACTTTATTGTCTCTATGACGTCGGCTATATGTCCGGGAGACGGCCCTATCTCATGAGTCTCCCGGATTACCGCAGCCTGCTTGAGGCCGTAATCTTTGGCAAAGTATTTAAACGCAGGGTGAAAAGCAACAAACCGCTTCGACTTCCACGTTCTGATCTCATCTTTTATTTCCCTGTCCAGGTCTTCAAGACGCCGGATATATTCAGCGGCATTTTTTACATATAATTCACTATTGCCGGGGTCGGCTTTTACTAAGGCATCCCTGATGTTTTTCACCTGGATTATGGCATTCTTCGGAGAAAGCCATATATGAGGATCATTATTAATAATCCCGACACCAATGCTTGTATCAACAACAATCAATTTTTCTTTGCCGGTATGTCCGGACTCCCTGATCTCCTCAACAGAACTTGTCAGTTTTTGCAGCCACGCTTCCAGGTTAACACCATTAATAATAAGGATACGGGCTTCCGCAACCTTTTTTACGTCTTCCGGACTCAAAGAGCGCTCATGGGGTCCGGCGCCTGAAGGCAAAAGATTTTCAACATTTGCCAGGTCCCCGGTGATGTTTTTTGTGAAGCTGTAAAGAGGGGGAATGGTTGTGAGGACTTTCAGTTTTGCATCAGCCCGGGGGACAGGCCGGTTGCAGGCAAAAACACTAAAAAACAATAAGAGAACTGCCGGCGCTGTCAAACGATTAAATGTAATCACGGATAAAATTATACCATAATAGTTCAAGCAAGAAAGGTATCGGGTCTTGACAGGTCTTGACACTTTACAAAGCACGGTTAAACTGTGGGGGGGGGGGGGAGATATAAACTTCTTTCACGGGAAGGGCATTAAGGATAGAATGCCCCGGGGCGCTGTATCAGATAACAATCCGGGGGGATGAAAGAAGAAAGATTTT
>DRDE01000187.1 GCA_011040095.1 Nitrospirota bacterium | reverse complement strand
TGTTTTAACCTTTATTATGAGTTCAAATATAGGTGACGGGCATACTTAACAATTGGTAACTACTCAGGTGCAAAGTGGCAAAGGCACATAGGGGTTACAGAAATACAAGAAAAGTTTTTCATCCTTCTCGGCGTAACAGAGCTTGTTATTATCCTGGTGATTGTTGTTGTTTTGTTCGGCGCATCGAGGCTGCCTGAAATAGGCAGGGGCATCGGAGAGACTATAACAAATTTCAGGAAATCAACAGCGGACCTGACCAGGATTGATGAACCTGCAAAAGGTTCATCTAAAAAAACCGGGGGGCAATGAACAGGGAATCATATCAACTTACATTCTCCGGCCGGTATATTTGTGAAGATTGGATTATTGTCCCTTTACCGGATAATCAATTCCATATCCGGCAATCTTTCTTTAAAAGTAATTCCTATACAGTCTGTCTCGCAATTTGTGCAGTATCCGATGCTGCGTATTACTATACTCCTGTCTTTTACCTCAATCAGTTCTACTGAGCTGTTATGAGGTTCTACAAGCCAGTTTAAATGATGCAGGACTTCATTAACCTGTTTTTCGAGTTCGTTCATGTTACGTAAGGCAGATTATTAATTACCTTTTTATTAAATTTATTGCCTGTATATCTCCACCCTCAAAGTTATAAAGGACAGGAGAGTATTGCCGTTCCAATCATGGTGTTGTTAAAAGAAAAAGCAGTGACTATGCCAGGCTTTCCGGAGGGCGATCTATTTGAGAGACAATTAAAGAGGGTTTAAGAGTGGTGTTAAAGATGTAGTAAATACCGCTTAATGTTAAGACGTGCTCTTTGAACATGGCCCCGTGAGTGATTAAAATAACGGATAAAGGCGTGCTTCCCGAGGTAATGCAAACAGGACACTGTTCTTTGTCACAGGTGTGCGGAGCATTTGAAATTAAAGACGGTATTACCGAAAGCATTAAAGCAAATACAATTAAAACTGATACGATTTTCAATTTCATATCTCCATTCTATGTAAAGTATTTCCTTTTGTCAACCTCAATTACGGGGTAGAATTGCAGCATCCCTGGAAGCGCGGTCTGCACGCGAATATTTTGTGTATGATGACGTCCTCTACTGATGCGAATTTAACAAACCTGTTTTCAATCTTCACTCTCCTGGCGCGTTTTATTGCCTGTTGTTCATAGGGAGTAAATGAAAAAATAAAGTCTTACCCTTGTCCCGGATGTTTTGTCCTGTGCAGGCAAAACAAATGTCTTTTTAGTAAATCCCTCATAATCATCCTTCCTCCACCGCTGAAAATTCCTCTCGTTTTCAGCGGGACTTATGGGCAATATTCAGTTAGATTAAGAGGGGGGGGGGATAACAGGAATTCGCATTAGCACATAAACTTAAGAAACATGTTGAAATGTCCGAATATATTATTATCCGTAATCACGGTTTGATATGAATAAGGAGATTAGTCAGGCCAAACGAAAATGATAAGAAAGATATTGATTGTGGACGATTCACCTATAGCAAGGAAGATGCTGAAAACTTGTATACCGAAGGATCAGGGATATGAATTCTATGAGGCTGGTGACGGGAAGGATGGTTTTGAAAAGTATAAAGATGTCAAACCCGACGTGACTTTTATGGATTTGACCATGCCCGTTATGACCGGGTATGAATCTCTTGAGGAAATCATCAAGTATGACAAAAACGCCGTGATTATTGTCGTTACTGCCGATGTCCAGATAAAAGCAATTAAGAAATGTATGAAGCTGGGGGCATATATGGTGCTGAGGAAGCCGTTAAAAAGAGAGCACATTCATTCTGCCTTATCAAATGCCCGGGATACACTTCAGAAAGCTGATTGAACCATGAATATACAAACAGAGAGCATGTTAACGGACGAAGAAATAGAAATCTTTCAGGAGATAATGAATATTGCCTTTGGCAAGTCCGCGGCTGATCTTGCGGATGTAATCGACACCCATGTTGTTTTGAGTGTTCCTTATATCAGGATAATGCATGTAACCGCGCTGCCGGACTACTTCAGGGAGCATGTCAAGGATTACAAAAACATCAGTATCGTTGAACAGAAGTTCTGGGGCAGATTTAAAGGTGACGCCCTCCTGGTTTTTTCTGCCGGCGCCGGAAAAGAGCTGGTCAGTATGCTTCAGCATGAAGAAAAATCCGGGTTTGAATCCGATCCTGTAGACATATTGGAGAGAGAGACCCTGATGGAGGTCGGCAATATCCTTATAGGGGCGTGTGTCGGCAAAATCGCTGAACTCCTTAAAGATGTTATAACTTATACACCCCCGATGATTATTATGGAGAAGTATTCCTGTGATGCAATTTATGACAGTCAATATAATCCTGACGGTACGGCAATTGTTTTAAAAACCGACTTCAGTTTTGATAACGGAAATGTCAGCGGCTTTCTGTTTCTTGTAACCAGCCAGGAGTCAATTAGATGGTTAAAAGATGCCCTGCGTATATTCATAGAACAATATGAATGATATTTAATCAGATTTTTGATGCAATAAATATCGGTCTTGTCATCATTGACAGCGATCTCAAGGTCCATAAATGGAACCGGTGGATGGAAGTCCACAGCGGAATTGCTCCTGAAGAAATTACCGGCACTCATATCTTCGAAACTTTTCCGGGTTTAAACACCCCGAAGTTTTTGCGAAGCTGCAAGTCCGTATTTTCCTTTGGAAACTTCTGTTTTTTTTCACAGAAACTTCATCACTACTTATTCCCTTTTAAATCAACAAGCATCTTTGACCCTGAATTCGAATATATGCAGCAGAACTGCGCTATGGGTCCTCTCCGTGATGAAAATAACGTTATCCGGCGCCTGTTTATTTATGTCCAGGATGTGACGGAAGTTGCCGTATATGAGCAGAAACTGGTTGAGATGAATTTAAAGGATGGTCTCACAGGGATTTATAACAGAAGATTTCTGGAAACGAAATTGAATGAGGAGTTTAAACGGGGTAAGAGATATTCCAGGGATTTCAGTTTAGTCATGTTTGACATAGATTTTTTTAAAAAAGTCAATGACAAATATGGACATCAATGCGGAGATTTTATACTGAAGTCGGTCGCTTCAAAGATTTCTTCAATAATTAGAAATGTAGATTATTTAGCCCGGTACGGCGGGGAGGAGTTTTGTTGTCTGCTTCCTGAAACGGATATTAATGGCGCAATACAGGCGGCAGAGCGATTCAGGATGGCAATAATGCAACAGGAGAATAATTTTGACGGCTTAATAGTACGGATTACTATCAGCCTGGGAGTCACGGAATTAAGTGAAGACACTGACTCACCCGGAATGCTGCTGAAAAAGGCTGACCAGGCCCTTTACAGGGCAAAAAATGAAGGGCGAAACAGGGTTGTGGCAATAACCTGAGGTTTATTATGTCAAAGTGTTGACGTTGTTAAAATAATATGGCAATATAGTCCTATGCATCGGATTTTGGTTATTGATGACGAAGAATCCATTCGAAATTTACTGACTGACTTTCTTGAAAGCAAGGGACTTGACATTGTAAAAGCCCCGGACGGCGAGTCGGGCCTTAAACTCCTGAAAGATGAAAAGTTTGATCTCTTCCTGCTTGATCTTATGATGCCGGGCATGAGCGGCCTGGATGTCCTGAGAGAAACGGCGCATGAAAAGATATATATCCCCTCAATAGTAATTACTGCGTATGCAAGTGTGCAGACAGCAGTAGAAGCAATGAAGCTCGGCGCTTTTGATTATATTACAAAACCCTTCAATCTTGAAGAATTATACATTTCCGTTCAAAGGGCGCTTGATGTATCCAGGCTTAAAAAAGAAAATTTCAGGCTGAAAAAGGAGCTTAAAAGAAAATTCGGATATAACAGGATTATCGGAAACTCGTCACGTATACAGGATGTCATAAAATTCATAGAGAAGATTGCCGACACCGACAGTACGGTGCTTGTCACCGGGGAGAGCGGCACAGGCAAAGAACTTGTTGCCAAGACGATTCATTACAACAGCTTAAGGGCCAAGAAGCCGTTTGTGCCCCTGAATTGCGCTGCTATCCCCAAGGATATTCTTGAGTCCGAGCTGTTCGGCCATGAAAAAGGAGCATTTACAGGCGCAATAAATATGAGGATAGGCCGTTTTGAGCTGGCTAATCAGGGCACCCTCTTTCTTGATGAGATTGGAGAGCTTGCCCCTTCGCTCCAGGTCAAGCTTTTGAGGGTGCTCCAGGAAAGAGAGTTTGAAAGGGTAGGGGGCATTAAAACCATCAAGATTGATGTGAGGATTATTGCCGCCACAAACAGGGACCTGGAAAAGGCCGTGAAAGAAGGGACTTTCAGGGAAGACCTCTTTTACAGGTTAAACGTAATCCCTCTACACCTGCCTCCGCTCAGAAAAATGAAAGAGGATGTCCCCCTGCTCATTGAACATTTTAATGCCGAGATTTCAAGAAGGAAGAAAAAAGAACCGTCGAAGATGTCCGAAGAGACAATGAATTGTCTTTTGAATTACAGGTGGCCGGGAAATGTTCGTGAGCTTGAAAATCTCATAGAAAGGATTATAATCCTTCAGGAAGGGGATATAGTTACGCCGGATGACCTTCCCGAGAGATTGAGTGAGAAATGCCCGGTCCAAAAACCAGAGGCAGGAGAGCATGTATTAACGAGGGAAGGAGTTGATCTCAATATAATGCTTGATGAGATAGAAAACAACATGATCCTTCAGGCCCTGGAAATCTCAAGGGGAATCAAAAGCAAGGCGGCAAACCTGCTGGGCCTTAACAGAACAACACTGATTGAGAAGATGAAGAAAAAGGCAATAGAATACAGTGTTAGTCAAAAATAGGATTGTTATAACAGGTCAGCAGTTATTTCCCTCTTTAGTAGAAGGAAGGTTAAGAGAAGATTTGAATAAGTGATTGATTGGATAACTCCCCCGGCCCCTCTTACCCTAAGAGGGGAGGAATAGTTTCCCCCTTAGGTTAAGGGGGATTAAGAATAATTTCTGGTTCAATGCTTTTTCAGTGTGAATTTGTAATGCATTGAGATTGTTTTGCTCCGCTCCTAATGACAAAGGCTTCCCGCCTTAAACGTCATTTAAATGACGCTCTTACATATCAAAATCCAATAAAAATCAATAGTTGATTTTGGCATACTTATTGCACTCTTTAATGCCATGAGTCGTTATCGTGTCATTGCCGCATTTACATTACTGCCCCTTATGTTTTTAGTGAATGTTGTAAGCGCTTCAGTCCATAAAACGAATGCTAACACTTTAAAAATCAGGACAGGCAAGCATCCCGGTTTCCTGAGAATTGTTTTTGAAGGCAACGGGACGGTTATATCAAAAGGCAGGGTTGAGCAGAAAGGCAGAGACATAATCGCAAGCTTCACTGATGCCCGTTTCAGTATAAACGGGAAGTCCCTGCCGATTGCTTACAGGACGGACAAGGATGCCGTTATATTTTCCCTGAAAGACAAGGCGAGATTAAAAACCTTTTCCCTTAAAAATCCCGACCGTCTCGTAATAGATGTATACCGGGAGAAGGAAACAGAGAAGTGGAAAACTGAATCAAATATAAAGCCGGAGACAAAAGACGGGGATAAAGCCGGGATAAAAACGGCGGATCTGGTATCCGGAGAAAAGAATACGGAGCCGGAAAACAAGACCGCTGCAGATGATTCTGTTGAAGGCGATGATTATGATTATATCCCGGGAAAATACAGGAAACTCTGGAGCCGTTTGAAATCCGGCAACCCCTACGGAGTATTAAAGGAGCTTCCGTCATATAAACCAAGGGATGCGGAATCCCTGTCGGCATATCACTATATGTATGGTGAGGCATATAGTGAATTAAAAAAATATTTTCCGGCCATAGAGCATTTAAGGCTGGCATATATTTATGCATTGAATGAAAAATTGAAGGAGCTAGCGCTTCTTAAAAGAGCTGATATGTATCAAAAGATAAAGTTCTTTTATGAGGCAAGGGCCGACTACATGATTTTTATCAGGGACTTCCCCGCATCCGTATATATTGAAAAGGCGCATCTCGGCCTGGCAAAAAGCCTTTCAGCGCTCGGTCTTTACAAGGAAGCGCTCAAGCATTACGGGAAAGCGGGCAAAACTCCCGAAGCCCTGTTCGGCCTGGCAAATGCCATTCAGAGACTCGGGAAGACAGGGGATGCAAAGAAGGCTTATGACAAAGCCATGCTCGCTGATAAGGATTATCCACTTATTTCTCCTGAAACTTATTTTTTGACAGGCGAAAACATGCGTTTGTCAGGGAAATTAACTGGTGCAAAGAAACATCTGTCTTCAATAGACTTCGGCCCTTTCAGGGATGATGCAAGGATAAGTCTCGGGCTTATTGCCATGGAAGAGTCGGACACTGAAGAGGCTATAAAAAAGTTTAAATCAGCATCCCGTTCAGGAGACGCAATACTGAAAGTTAAGGCATTATTTAATTTATCCCTGGCATATATAGAAGAAGGCGGGTTTGAAGAGGCAATATCAAGCCTCGAAGAAATAAGACATAATTATATCGACTCTTCGCTTTATAAGGACACCCTTCTTCTGCTTTCCCGATTATACAGGGAGCGGGGCGATTTTAAAGAATCCGTTTCTTTGCTCAGGCAGCTTATTTACGGGAAGGAGCCGCCGCCGGAGACCTTTAACGAACTTGAAAAAGTTGTGCTTGAAACCGGTGAGAGATCAAAGGATGAGACCGGAAATGAGATAGGGTTTGTCGGTTTGTGGAATGAAGTCGGACCATTGCTTATTGATGAGACGCGGGAGGAATTTCTGTTAAAGGTTGTACGGAAGCTGAGACATGAAGGCATACCGTTTTTAACTTTAAGCTCATGGCTTGTAGAGCACGGGACAAACAGGGCAAAGGTCAAGGCGGCTGTTGATCTTGCGGACTATTATGCCGGTATCGGGGATATGAATATGTCCCGGAAATATATAAATATCGCCAATGTCGCCAATGCAGTCAGCGCAGCAAAGGATTTTAAGGAATCAAAGGATGATATTCTGAGGGTGGAAGCAAAAATAAAACATGCTGCTGGAGATCAAAAGGCGGCGCTTGAGAAAATCAGGTCGATAAGGAAATTCCGGGGAAGTGACCTTGAACAGCTCGGAGACATTATATACGCCATAAAGAATCCGGATTCAAAAGATATGCAGGAGGCGATTGCTTTTTATGAGAAAAAATTAGATGAATCCGTGTGGGACGCGGATTATTACATTAAGCTGGCCGATATCCTTTATGTGAATAACAAAAAA
The DNA here is from genome assembly GCA_011040095.1 of Nitrospirota bacterium. GTDB lineage: Bacteria > Nitrospirota > Thermodesulfovibrionia > UBA6902 > UBA6902 > BMS3ABIN06. The sequence continues at coordinate 4,413 of DRDE01000187.1, read as the reverse complement.
AACAGGGCGCTTAAATACTACAGGATCGCCTACCGGAAAAATCCCGCCGACGAGTGGGCTGCATACAGGGTCGGACAGGGAGCCGGCATGCCTGAATCAAAAGACATGTTCAGACGGCTGCAGGGAGGAGATACCATGTTAAGCCACCTGGCAAAGACAAGGCTGCTTGAGATGGATCTCATGAATAAAGTAAACGAGGTGTATTAATGGAGAAAGCCGTAAAACTCAACGAGGCCTTCCACAGTTTTACCCGGGCATCAAAGAGCCTGCAGACATACTACGAAAAACTCAAGGAAAGGGTTCATTATCTTACGGAGGAGCTGGAAAGGAAAAACAGGCAGATCAGCAATGCAATGCTTGAAGTAAGGGAGTCGAAGGATTATCTCCATGCGGTTCTTCAGAGTATCGGCGAGGCAATGATAGTCCTTGACCGGGCGGAGAGAATAACCATGATAAACACGGCGGCCGAGGATCTTCTGTGTAATGATTCCGTGAATGTAAAGGGCAAGATGTTTAATGACCTGGATTTCAGCATCGAAGACAACAGGTCGGGCGCGGTATTAACCGTCGGGGGGAGAAAGTATGACATAATCCTTTCACGCTCAACCGTATGCAATCCCGAGGGATCGGTACACGGCTATGTAATCCTGATCAAGGACATTACAAAACTCAAGGAGATTGAAAGGCGGCACGAAAGAAATGAGAGACTTATAGCAATGGGTGAGATGGCGGCAAAGATTGTCCATGAGATAAGAAGTCCCTTATGCAGCATAGAGCTGTTTTCAAACATGCTTTCCAGAGACCTTGAGGGCACGCCTCATTCGGAAATGGCAAACGGTATTTCTACGGGAATCAAGAGTCTTAATAATATTCTTACCAATATGCTTTTCTTTGCAAAACCGCAAAGGCCGTCTTTAAGGAATGTGAATCTCAGTGAAGCCGTTGAGGAGTCCATCAAAATGCTTGCCCCCCTTATAAAATCAAGGGGAATAAAAATTACCGGGAAAACAGCCGATGTTCCCGTATGCGGGGATGTGGAATTATTGAAGCATGTATTTATGAATATAATTTTAAATGCAGTACAGGCAATGCCTGAAGGGGGGGACCTGGAAATAGTGATGGGAGAAGAGAACGGGTTTGTCACGGTTGCGGTAATAGATGAAGGAGAGGGTATTGACCCCGGAATTATTGAAAAAATCTTTGATCCCTTTTTCAGTACAAAAGATACCGGCACAGGGCTTGGACTTGCAATTGCACACAAGATAATGCAGTGCCATGAAGGGTTTATAAAGGCCGCTAAGAACAGCGGCAAGGGCAGTACATTTTGCATTTATTTCCCCGGAACGGGAAGCGCAATGAAGTGTAAACAGGAAAATATTCCGGAAAAAGCGGGTAAACAATCATGACTGAAAGCACGAAATCAATACTTGTGGTGGATGACGACCGGCACATGAGAAATGCGCTGCAAGAGGCGGTAACAAGAATAGGCTACAGGACGGTTCTTGCTGAAAACCCTGCCGATGCCCTTGATAAGCTTGACGGCATATCAGTGTCAATGATTGTCACTGATATGAAGATGCCGGGCATGGACGGGCTTGCTTTTATCAAGGAAGCCAGGAAAAAGATGGGGAGTTTGCCTATACTCGTGATAACCGGCTATGCAACGGTTGAAAACGCGGTTGAGGTTATGAAGGAAGGGGTATGTGATTACCTGATGAAGCCGTTCTCGTTTGATTCACTTACAGGCGCCATTGAATCGATCATGTTAAGGGGCTCTCATAACGGCAGGGAAATAATAACGGATAGTGAGAAGATGAAAAAACTGATACAGCTTGCCGGCAACGTTGCCTTAAGCGATATGACAGCGCTTATTCTGGGCGAGAGCGGGACAGGCAAGGAGCTGCTTGCAAGATTTATACACAAATCAAGCCGCAGGAGCAAAAAACCTTTTATAGCGATAAACTGTGCGGCAATCCCGGATAACCTCCTGGAGTCCGAACTGTTCGGTTTTGAAAAAGGGGCCTTTACCGGGGCTAACGAGAAAAAATCCGGCAAGTTTGAACTTGCAGACAGCGGCACTATTTTACTTGATGAAATAGGGGAAATGTCGGCGATTTTGCAGGCAAAGCTGTTGCGGGTTTTGCAGGAAAAGGAGATAGACAGGATTGGAGGCAAACAGCCCGTGCCGGTTGATGTGCGGGTGATTGCCACGACCAACAGGGACCTGCTGAAAGAGATGGAAGGAGGCAAATTCAGGGAGGATCTTTATTTCAGGTTAAGTGTGTTCCCGCTCCAATTGCCGCCTTTAAGGGAAAGGCCTGAAGATATAAAGATGCTCGCAGAGCATTTTGCAAAGAGGTTCTCCCTGGAACTCAACAAGACTGTGTCGGGCTTTACGGATGAAGCCCTTGAATTTCTCGCCGCAAGAAAATGGAAAGGCAATATAAGGGAGCTGGAGAATGCAATCCACAGGGCGGTCCTTATCGCAGGGTCGGAATACATATGTGTTGAAGATTTCATGCTTGATGAATATCCGTCTCAATGCCGCATGGATAACGGAAGCCTGAAGGACATGGAAATGGATTTGATATTTAAGACCCTTGAGGAAACAAACGGCAATAAGACTAAGGCCGCAAAAGTCCTTGGAGTAAGTGTCAGGACTATCAGGAATAAACTGAACGGACATGGGAAAATTTTTCCGGCAGGCTGAAAAAATGCGCCGAAAACCGGCAATCTTTGCTATGGCACGGTTTTTGAAAGGTTACGGGACGGAAGGGGTTTAAGGGAGATATAAAGATGGATAAGAGTTTCACGGTTCTTCAGAAAATATTGCAGGCGGCTAATATGAGGCAGAAGGTGATTGCCTCTAATATTGCCAATGCCGATACCCCGGGGTACAAGGCAAAGGATATTAAATTCGGCGCTTTTCTCGATAAGGAGCTTAAGCTTTTAACTACGAGACCGGGGCATATGAAGAATAAAAACAACGGAGGGATCAACGGCAGACTAATAGTTGAAGATAATCCGTCATGGGGTGACGCCAATAACGTTGAGCTCAATGTCGAGGTTGCCAAGATGACGGAGAACTCATTAACTCATAATGCAGCCATAAAGATTCTGAACTCAAAAATAAAAATGTATAGAATGGCCATAAAGGGAGGAAGGTGATCAAATGGATATTCTTGAGGTAAGCGCATCGGCACTTGAAGCTCAGAGGATAAGGATGAATACGATAGCTTCAAACATGGCAAACGCGCAATCGACAAAGACGGAAGGCGGCGGCCCTTATGTAAAGAAGAACGTTATATTCCAGACAATGCATGTGGGTTCGGACCCGGCTGGAAATCTCGAAGGTGTGAGGGTGTCGGGAGTTATAGAAGATACGGAACCGCCGATTGTAATTTATGATCCGGGGCATCCTGATGCCGATGAAAACGGTAATGTCTCCATGCCCAATATTAACGTTATTGAGGAGATGGTGAACATGATGATGGCCCTGAGGGCATATGAAGCCAATGTCAAGGCATTTAATATTTCAAAGGGTATGTTTCAGAAGTCCCTTGAAATCGGGAGGTTTTAATGTCTGATCTTCCAATTAAAGATATCGGCAGTGCTATAGGCTCCGGTGATATTGCTAAAACAAAAGCAATAGAAGGTGAAACAGGAGGCAACTTTGAATCGGTTATTAATGAGGCGTTGAACAAGGTTTCGCAGGTGCAGGAAGACGTGGAAAAAGCCGTGAATGAACTTGCAACAGGCGGGGACATCACAACCGCTGTGCTTGCCATAGAAAAGGCCGACATGTCATTCCAGTTAATGGTTGAGGTCAGGAATAAACTCATAAGCACTTATCAGGAGATCATGAGGATGCAGGTGTGAAGGCTTGTTAATTATTACTATAGAAACTAACCAATAACGAACTCGAGGTGCTGATATGGCGGCTTTGGAAAATATCCTGGAAAATATAAAATTAATGCCCGCTGGCAAAAAGATTGCCATACTGGCGGTTATGGCGATAAGTGTAGCGGGTATGCTGCTTTTGTTTTCGTGGATTCAGAAGGCTGATTACCAGGTTTTATATTCTAATCTTTCACAAGAGGATGCGGGGAACATAATCCAGGAATTAAACAGTAAGAGGATTCCTTACCGGGTAGGGCCGGGGGGGTCCGTGCTTGTATCATCGGACAGGGTTTATGACCTGAGGCTTCAGCTTGCGGCAGAGGGACTCCCGCAGGGAGGCGGGGTCGGGTTCGAGATTTTTGACAATACAAGTTTTACCACGAGCGAATTTGTCCAGAAACTTAATTTCAGAAGGGCCCTTGAAGGCGAATTGTCAAGAACTATCAGGGCGCTTTCCGGGGTTCAGCAGAGCAGGGTTCACCTGGTAATGCCTGATAAATCCATTTTCGCATT
>DRDE01000186.1 GCA_011040095.1 Nitrospirota bacterium | reverse complement strand
TGTAAATATCCAACCACTTTTGATATAGTGAGATTATTCAAAGGTGTTGAACGATATGAGGTAGTGCAGGGTGAGAATATTTGCGTATTCCCCGCTAAACTAAACAAAATACAAAAACAGGTGCTTGATCTTCTGGAGGTGCCTGTTTCTTTATATCATTAAAATAAGTTACCATTTTGTTCCTTTTGTTCCTTCAAAAAAATTCAAAACTATGGGTTCCGAACTAGCGGAATGTAGGATACATTTTAACTGTTTTTTTACTTACTGTCACCTGTCAATTTTGACAGGTAGCCATTTTTTAAAAATAGGCATCATCGGTTTCCCTGTGTATCGTTCCTGATGCCGGTATAAAAGGCAATCGCCTCTTCATCAGGCAGCAGGAAGTCAAATATCAAGGCAGGGCAGCAACCAGGCAGGACGTTGAATTTATCAAGAGATTAATTTTGTAAAATATTCCATTGTACAACCAGACCATGAACATTTTATTGTCCTTTGATACGGTTCAGAATTGGAGTTTATGCGCAGGCTCTATTGCTAATCCCCGTCAGCCGCCGATTATTTTTACTGTTACCCGTCTATGCCGTGCGCCGTCGAATTCGCAGAAGAATATTGCCTGCCAGGTACCCAGTAAGAGTTTGCCCCCCTCTATGATAACAGTCTCGGAAGAACCGACAAGGGAGGTTTTTATGTGGGCGTCGGAGTTGCCTTCCATATGCAGGTAATTATATCTGAGTGGAATCAGTTTATTCAGAGTTGATACAATATCAGTCACAACGGAAGGGTCAGCGCCTTCGTTAATCGTAACTGCCGCCGTAGTATGCGGGACATAAATATAACAGACACCGTTTTTTACACCCGACTCATCCACGATCTCCTGTATGCCGGATGTTATATTTATAAATTCCGTCCTTGACCCGGTTTTGACATTGATGTTCTTCATCATTGCACCCTCCTGAATATATTGTTATAGAAATCATCATCAATGGAAAATTCAATTTTAAGTGCGGAGAGGTTCTCCGGGATTTGCAGTTCTTTAAGCTTTACGAGGTCTTTTTCCGTAGTGACGATATCCAAGCCTGATGCATCCTTTTTTATTTCATCCATATCTTTCTGTCTGTAAATGTGATGGTCTCTGAATTTCCTGAATTCAACTGTCCGGGCTCCGCTTAAAGTCAATGTGGACCGGAAATAAGCCGGATTTGCAATGCCTGAAAAGGCATAAATTCTTTTATTGCGCAGGGAATCAAGCCCTTTGCTTTCACCTGAAATGCCTGCTAATCCTGTCGGCCTGTGAGAAGCCGTGAATATGGGGGCCTCAGGATTGTATTTTCTGATTTTATCCGTTATCGCGTGAACTGTTCCCTGCGCTGCCATGTCTGCTTTTGTTATCACTATAATATTCGCCCGTTTTATTGCGCTGAAGGGCTCTCTCATTATCCCTTCGGGAAAGAGCTTTTCATTCCCGAACGGGTTTATCGCATCAATAAGTAAAATGTCGATATCCCTGTGCAGTCTCCAGTGCTGAAATCCGTCGTCGAGAATGAAGAGGAGTTCGGAGTTCGGAGTTCGGAGTTTCGAGCGGAGGCTGTTTAATGCAAAGAGCCCCGATTTGTATCTGTCTTTCCCTTTTACTATGGGTATGCCATCTAATATTTCCGCCATCAGAAATGCTTCGTCTCCTGCCTGTTGAGCATTCATAAGAGGTTTGCCCCCTTTGCCGACAAAGCAGGTTCCCTTTGATTTACCTCTATACCCCCGCGTGAGAATACACGGTGTGAAGCCGCGTTTTTTCGCTTCCTGCGCCAGTGACATTACAGCAGGGGTTTTCCCTGTTCCGCCGAGGGTGAGATTACCGATGCTTATAACCTTTGCAGGGAGTTTGCCGGGCTTTTTAATATGAGCGTAACTGAATCTTCTGCATGTTAATGCAAAAGCGTAAAGTGCGCTAAACAGTCCCAATGTAACCCCTTATGATATCCATTGCTTTTTTTACCGCCCCCCTGTTTTTATCAACTATCGCCCTTGCGTTTTGTCCCATATCCGAGGCTTTCTCATTATTTTCAAGCAATGCAGTTACAGCCTCTGCCATATCTTTTGAATCTTTCACCTCAAGTGCGGCGGACATTTTTAAAAATTCCCCTGTTATGGGGAAATTATCCATATGCGGGCCGCATATAACAGGCCTTGACCAGTAAGCCGGCTCTAGAATATTATGGCCCCCGGCAGGCACAAGGCTCCCGCCTATGAAAGCGATTGCAGCTTTTGAGAACAGCCCTGATAATTCTCCGATTGTATCGAGCAGGATTATGTCAAAACCAATAAAGTCCGGGTTCCGGGTTCCGGGTTCCGGGTACTGAATCTCTGTGCGCCTGACATATTTAAATCTTCTGTTCTTTAAAATTTCCTCAACCTCACTGAACCGTTCAGGATGCCTTGGCGCAAGCACCAGCTTTATGTCCCGGAATTTATTTCTGACAGAGTCATACGCATCAAGGATTATCTCTTCTTCACCCTTGTGGGTGCTTGCAGCAAGGAGGATTTTACCACTGATAGTATTCAGCCAGTTCAGGGGGGGGGATCCCTCGAAATTAATATCGAATTTAAAATTTCCCATAATACCGACCTTATGCCGGTCAGCGCCGAGATGGATAATCCTGTCGGCGTATATTTTTTCCTGCATATAGAAGAAATCCACATTTGAGAGTATATCTTTCATGATAAATTTTATTTTACGGTAACCCCTGAATGACTCGTTTGAGATTCTCCCGTTCAGGATTATGATGCGGGAGCCGGTCTTTTTCAGGGCCTGAAATAATGCGGGCCACAGCTCGGTCTCTACTGTTATGAATATCGCGGGCCTCAACAGGTTCACAACCCTCTTGACACAGACCACTGTATCAAGGGGCATGTACATTATCCTGTCCGCTTCAGGGAATTTTTCACGCGCAATTTTTTGTCCGGTATATGTGGTGGTGGTCAATGTGATTTTTTTGCCGGGAAAATCTTTTTTGAGCTTTTTCAGGAAAGGCAGGATAGCAAGGGTCTCTCCAACGGAAACAGCGTGGACCCATATGTCCGTTTTATGATAATCACCCATCCCGAGGCGTTCCTTAATAAAGGCGCTCCTCTTTTCCGGCCCTTTTTTCAGCAGGAGCAGGGGGAGATAAAAAACAAGGCCTGTGATGGATACGAGATTATACAATAGCTGCATTTTCATTCTCATTGATGCGCCCGTCCCGTCACGCGCTCCATCCTGCCATCTCCCCCGTTATTTCAGCCACTCTAACAGACGGCCTTTTCCCCTGCATGATATTCCCGATTTTTTCCAGGTTGGAAATCATATTGTCTCTATAAGCCGGGTCCCCGAGAATTCTCTTTATTTCTGAGAAGACCCTCTCGGGGGTTGCCTCTTCCTGGAGGAGTTCTTTAACAACCTCTTTGCCGGAAAGGAGGTTAACTAAGGAAATGAATTTGATTTTCGCCAGAAACTTAACAAGGTGAAACGTTAAAGGGGACACCTTGTAAAAAACGACCATAGGCGTGCCGGAAAGCGCTGTCTCAAGCGTTGCAGTGCCTGACGTTACTGCCGCTGCCTCGGAACAGGCAACGGCTTCAGTGGTGCGGCCGTAAACAACCCTGGCATAATCCGGCAGATGTTCCTGGATGTTTGTCCCTGAAACAAGCGGAACTATAATCTGCATACCGGGAAACTCCCTGTTAATCCTTACGGCAACCTCTTTAATAATTGCCTGATGTCTTTTTATTTCATTGGGCCTGCTTCCGGGGAGCAATGTTATAACCTTCTTTTGTGGGTCCAGTCCCAGGCTCTTTTTTAATTCCTCTTTCGACTGGTGAACGTTAATGCCTTCAGCAATGGGATGGCCGACAAACTCACAGGGAAGACCTGTCTTTTTGTAATAATCGACCTCAAAGGGAAACAGCACCGCCATTTTATTCACAAGGGATGCGATCTTTTTTACCCTCCCGCTTCGCCATGCCCATACCTGCGGACTTACATAATAAAGAACCGGAATGCCCGCCTCTTTGGCTTTTTTTGCAAGCGCAAGATTGAAGTCCGGGTAGTCGATAAGCACGAGTATGTCCGGCCTTTGAGTGATAAGGGTTTCCTTTGCCCTCTTAAAAGCGCTTATGATTTCCCATGCATGTCTGATTGCCTCTGCAATGCCGATGACATGGGAGATTGGAGCGATTATTGTCACCCCTTCGGCCTTCATGCGGGAGCCGCCGATCCCGAATATCCGCACATCAGGCCAGAGACCTTTTATTTCCCTGCTCAACATTGCGCCGTACAATTCCCCGGAAGTCTCTCCTGCGCATATCATTACTTTTTTTGACACCTGATAAAATATCATTATTTAAAGGGTTAATTCAAATGCGGGAGAAAAGGTTTCAGGGCAATCATAGTGGCCGAAGGGCGGTTTGGACGGGTAGGGGGGGGTATGCCCTGAGCGCTGATAGCTGTTTTTTGGTACAATACAACATGCTGTTAAATCACATAGGGATTATCAATAAAAGCGAAGAACAGGCTGTGCGGTTTTACAAAGACTTTTTAGGGTTTGAGATAACAAAGAAATCTATTGTCTCAAAGGAGTTGTCGGAGCAGTTGTTTGCTGTTTCACGGGATATCAGGCTGCTGGTTTTTGAAAGGGACGGGATAAAGATAGAGGTGTTCATATCTCCGGAATATAACCCGCCCATGCCTGATCTCAACCACATCGGGTTTTTGCTGGATAATTTTTCGGGAATCACGAAAAAGGCCGCAAAGGCAGGCATAGAACTTATAACAGGCAGGACAAAAGAGAAGACAGTCTATTTTATCAAGGATCTTTCAGGGAACTTGATAGAGATAAAACAGAAATAACAATAGGCGCAATAGTTCAGCTGTAACTATTCAGGCAGGCACAATCTTCAAAAACCTTCTCTTGCCCACCTTGAGCAGATACTCGCCGGGCAAGAGTTTTTTATCCGGGTCTGACCACCTGTCTCCATCCACACTGACACCGCCCTGTTTCATAAGTCTCATGCCTTCCCCCGTGCTCTTTACAAGACCCGCTTCCTTCATCAGTCCGGGCAGCCAGATTTCTCCCGCGTCTCCATCAAGTTTGAAAACCGGCATCTCATCAGGCAGCCCCTTTTTCTTAAATATATTTTCAAACTCCTCTCTTGCCTTTATCGCGCTTTCCCTGCCGTGGTACCGTTCAACTATTTCGGCTGCAAGGGACTTCTTGGATTCCATGGGGTGCACAGAGTTGTTCTTGAGACCGTCCTTTAACACGTTTAATTCATCAATAGATATATGGCTGAGCAATTCATAATACCTGAGCATTAATTCATCGCTGACGGACATTATCTTCCCGAACATTTCTTTTGGTGAATCAGTAATACCGATGTAATTTCCGAGACTCTTGCTCATCTTGTTAACGCCGTCAAGCCCTTCCAGAAGGGGCATCATGATTACAACCTGCTGCCCCTGACCATGTTCCTTCTGCAGTTCTCTGCCGATCAGCATATTAAACCTCTGGTCAGTGCCGCCAAGCTCGATGTCGGCCTTCAGCACAACGGAATCGTAACCCTGGATAAGAGGATAGATAAACTCATGTATCCCGATCGGCTGCTTGCCGGCATATCTATTTTTAAAGTCCTCTCTTTCCATCATGCGTGCAACCGTATGCTTTGCGGCAAGACGGATCAGACCGGTGGCTGTCATTTTGTCCATCCATTCGCTGTTGAAGACAACCTTTGTTTTTTCAGGATCAAGAACCTTGAATGCCTGTTTTTTGTATGTTTCCGCATTCCTCAGAACTTCATCCCGGGTTAAAGGTTTCCTGATTTCAGACCTCCCCGTGGGATCACCTATCATGCCTGTGAAATCCCCTATAATAAAGATGACCTCATGCCCCAGGTCCTGAAACTGTCTCATCTTTTCGAGAAGGACTGTATGTCCGAGGTGAATGTCGGGCGCCGTAGGATCAAAGCCCGCCTTTATTTTAAGGGGAGTGTGCGTTTCAGAGGAATGTTCGAGTTTTTGAAGAAGTTCATCCTCAATGAGGATCTCTACTACTCCCCTTTTGATTATCTTTAACTGTTCTTCCGGTTTTCCTGTTTGCATAATAAAAAAGGGGCGCAGGATTTTTTATATTAAGATGCGCAAACCTGCGGCCGGACTCTATATATCCAGATTCCTGACCTCAAGCGCGTGTTTTGCTATGAATTCTTTTCTCGGTTCAACGTTGTCACCCATCAGTGTGCTGAAGATTTCCTCTGCTTTTATGGAATCTTCAACGCTGACCTGAAGGAGCGTCCTCTTTTCAGGGTCCATGGTTGTCTCCCATAACTGATGGGGGTTCATCTCGCCGAGTCCTTTGTATCGCTGAATGCTGATTCCTTTTTTTGCTATGGACAGTATGTAGTCAAATAACTCCCTGGAACTCCCGAACTCGTGGATATCTTTGTTGTGTTTGACTTTATAAGGCGGATGTCCGAGGCCCTTGAGCTCGGAGAAAAGATTTTTCAGCTCCCTGAAGTCCGGGGATGTCAGGAATTCATCATCAAGGGTCAGTTTAAGGCCGTCCCTCTTCAACTCAATCCTGTATGATTGATGTTCTTCATCTTCCCGGAGTTCTTCGGATAAATCGGGAAATTCTTCCTTCAGTTTTTTAAGCAGGACATTGATATCTTCTTTGTTTTTCAGGAGGTCTTTGCTTAAATCGTAATGCAGAAGGGTCTTGATTACAGCAGTATCTTTTTTCCTTTTGGTAAACCACTCTAAAAGCCTCTCGAATTTTGAGAGGCTTTTGATATATGGAATAATGGCCTTGCCGACCAGAACATTGCCGTTGCGAATTTCCATCTCATCTACTGCAAGCTCAAAAAGCATATTTTCAAGCATGCCTTCACTCTGAATATACCGTTCCGCTCTGCCTTTCTTTACCTTGAAAAGCGGCGGCTGCGCGATATATAGATATCCCTTTTCGATAACCTGCGGCATCTGCCTGAAAAAGAAAGTAAGCAAAAGAGTCCGGATATGCGCGCCGTCTACATCGGCATCGGTCATGATTACAATCTTATGATACCGTGCCTTGGCAATATCGAAATCTTCCGCTCCAATGCCCGTGCCGAGTGCGGTTATCATTATCCTTATCTCATCAGAGCCGAGCATTTTGTCGAACCGGGCCTTTTCAACATTCAGTATCTTCCCTTTCAACGGCAATATCGCCTGGGTATGCCTGTCTCGGCCCTGTTTAGCCGAACCTCCTGCAGAGTCGCCTTCCACGATAAATATCTCGCTGAACTGAGGGTCTTTTTCAGCGCAATCCGCAAGCTTGCCGGGAAGGCCCGAATCTTCAAGCGCGCCCTTTCTCCTTGTCAGCTCCCTTGCCTTTCTTGCGGCTTCTCTTGCCCTCGATGCCTGTATGGCCTTTTCAATGATTTTTTTAACCACCGACGGGTTCTGTTCAAAATAATACCCGAGGGCTTCATTAACAACGGATTCAACCAGACCTTTTACTTCGCTGTTGCCGAGTTTGGTCTTGGTCTGTCCTTCAAATTGAGGATTTGGAAGTTTTACACTTATCACTGCTGTCAGCCCTTCCCTGATATCGTCGCCCGAGACTGAATCCTTGGGGCTTTTCAGCAGGCCGGAGGATATCGCATAGCTGTTGGTCGTTCTTGTCAGGGCTGCCTTAAATCCGGCAAGATGGCTTCCGCCTTCCCTTGTATTGATATTATTTGCAAAGGAAAGGATTGTTTCAGAGTAACTGTCGTTATACTGCATGGCCACTTCCACCGCAATGCCGTCTCTTTCCCCTGATATATAAATTGGTTTCGGATGCAATGTTGTTTTGTTTTTATTCAGATGTTCAACAAAAGAGAGTATTCCTCCCTCGTACAGGAATGTCTGTTTTTTGCCGGTCTTTTCATCAGCGACTGTAATGCCGAGCCCCTTGTTTAAAAAGGCGAGTTCCCTGAGCCTTTGAGCCAGCGTATCATAATTAAATTCGACTGTGTCAAACACCTCGCTGTCGGGCTTGAAAGTTACCTTTGTTCCCCTCCTGTTGGTTTTCCCCACAT
>DRDE01000185.1 GCA_011040095.1 Nitrospirota bacterium | reverse complement strand
CTTTCAGACCAGAAGAAGAACGGGTCTTTCCTCGGCTCCTTGACCTGCTGCGGCTGGGGATCAACTCCTATTGCCTCAAGAAGCGGCCTCATGCCTTTTACCTCAATAAGCTCACCGAGTCTCTCCCTTGGTTTTGCATTGTCATCCCACCACTCGATAATATTCTCGGTGAGTTCCGTTAATGCTTTAAAGCCATCATCATCACATTTGATAAATGGTACAAGCACCCATGAAATGAGTGAGCCGACAACAATAGGGGCCTTACTTCCTACAAGGATTGAAGCGCCCTTCTCTTCACCCGGCCTCAGGGCCTTTGTCATTTTTGATATGCAGTGCATACACCTGCTGCACTTTTCATCATTGATCTTAAGCTCCCCGCCTTCATAAGTCATACACTCAGTGGGGCACATACCAACGATCTCTGACTGAATATCCATACCGCCGTCAGTATATTTCTTCACTTCAGCCTGGTCTATCCGGATATTACCCTTCCATGTACCGATAATAGAAAGGTCTGCACGGGCAATAGCTGCAACACAGTCACAGGCACAGCCTGAAACCTTGATCTTGAACTTGTACGGAAATGCAGGCCTGTGCAGCTCATCCTGGAAATGCTGTGTAAAATGGTTACAAATAGCCATTGCATCGATATTTGCCCACTCACAGCGGGCCTGGCCCACACAGCAGCTCGGTGTCCTCATGGCTGATCCTGAACCGCCGAGGTCCCAGCCGCGGGAAGAGTATTCGGCAAAAAGAGGTTCAAGCGCCTCGGTTGTTGTTCCGAGAAGAACGAGGTCACCGGTGGAGCCATGCAGGTTGGTAAGACCGCTTCCATACTTGTCCCAGATATCACATATTTCTTTTAACGCTGCGGAAGTATAAAAGAATCCGCTCGGCTGGTTTATCCTGTAGGTATGGAAATGGGCAACACCCGGAAACTCTTCAGGCAGGGAAGAATATCTTCCGATAACTCCTGATCCATATCCGAGAACCCCGACAATTCCGCCGTGTTTCCAGTATCCGCGTTTAGTCTGAAATGATTTCTCCAACTGGCCTAACTCATCTTCCGCCATCTCGCTGTTTTTTGCGGCCTTTTTTATTTCAGTAACGAAACTCGGCCACGCTCCTTTTTCCAGCTCGTCCAGCATTGGTGTTTGATACTTAGCCATTTGAACCTCCTTTTTCTTTTTTCCCCTGATAAGATCACAAGGGAGTAGTTTAATTGAAAACTATAAAATCAAGAATCCCTTTTTTTATTTTTTAAGGATGCTTTTCTTGAATCTAACTAAAGAATGCACACAGAAAAAAGGTTTTTCATAGTAGTACATATATCATTTCAACGTCAAATAAAAAATATTAATTCACTAATCACTTAAATTTATTTATTTAATGTGGAGCAAATAAAAAAATCAAAACCACAGAAAAAGTTGTTTTTTGAAATTGATTTTTGCTATATTCGTCTCAATGACTAAAAGACAAGATTTGATTTCTTACATCAAAAAACATTCCTTTAAACAGAGCGGCAAACCGGTTTACAAGTTGTCATCAGGCAGGAAAAGCAAGTTTTATTTTAATTTAAAAACCACTACCTATTCATCAAAAGGACAATATCTCACAGGCAGCCTTGTTTATAAGAAGATCCGGGAACTTAAGCTGAAGCCTGAAGCAATCGGCGGATTAACTCTCGGAGCCGACCCCATCGCTACATCAACGGCATACCATTCATACGGGAAAAAGATCCCGGTAGACGCCTTTGTAATAAGAAAGGGGCCTAAAGAGCACGGCATGAAACTTCAAATAGAAGGCAGTGTCAAGGCAGGAGACAAGGTGATTATTATCGATGATGTAGTAACCACGGGACAGGCAACTATCAAAGCCATTAAAATTGCGGAAAAAGCAAAATTAAAAATCATCGCTGTTATTATCCTGGTTGACAGGTGTGAGCAAAACGGAAGAGAGAATATTGAAAAGTGCGGGTATCCCGTATATTCCATTTTATCCATTAAAGATTTTACTTAAGCATTCAGCTATTGGCAATCGGCTCTCAGCAAAACAATATTGTAACCGTCACAGGGGACAGTTGTCAGGGTGCAGGGCGCAGAAAAACATATCCGTTTTTTTAGATGTTCTATTTAAAATACTTAAGAGTACCGAGTTCTCTTTTAACATGTTGATTCTAAAGAAAACGTCATGACCACGCAGTTGTCATTCCCGCTTGTCGGGAATCCGGGAAAATCAAAGGGTTATAGATTCCGGACAAGCCGGAATGACAGAACTCGGTACTATCGAGTAAAATAGAGTCTGTTTATAAATAGCTGTTTTTTGTCATGCCCGAAGTCTTTAATCGGGCATCCGGAACTTACTGAAAGACTGGATTCCCGCCCAAAAGACCGCGGGAATGACAGGCAGAGAGTTTGAATCCTGCAATTTACTGCGACTTTCCCACCTTAGCCCCTTCAATAAGGATTAAAACAAAGACAACCGTGAACCCGGCCAGCAGGCCGAATATATTGACTATTTTGTAATAAATGAGAAAAAAAATAGCGGCAAATACCATCAGCAGCCGGGTCATGTTAAGAAAAACCAGCTTCACGGTGGCCTTTTCCGAGCCGATAAGTCCTTCGATATTTTTAGTGAGCTGCCTCAGGTTAATAATCCCTAACAGCCAGCCGAACAGAATTCCCAGTGGGAGTTTTTGATGTTCAATAAAAAATGCCGCTCCGGCAGTTGCGGGCAGGACAATAAAAATGCTCTTCCTGATTACCCTCTTCAGAATCTCCATGTGTCTTCCTCAGTCTTCATCATTTTTCCCTGCTCTCGACGCTATCCTGAATAAAAAGCTGAAACCAGCGGCAATACCCAGGAAAGTGAGCACGATAGTAAACCACGGATAGGTATTCAGATATTTATCAATCACCCAGTATCCGAGAGCAAAACCCACGAACGTACTTACGACCATATTGATCCCGATAGTGCTTGCTACACCAATGTAGCGGACAAACTCTCTTTTTTTCTCTTTTTCGCTCCCGGGACTTTGCTCCTGCATGAGGGGATTATATCAGATTTATTGACAGAGGCACAAAGTTTATTCGTAACCGTTCACAGGGAACAGTTGTCAGGGTGCAGAAAGAACAGAAAGAGCCTTTAGCATACTTTGAAAATCTGACACATTCCTTGTTTGATCCTTAAATCCAAAAACCTTAGTACTGGCCGGCTTTTTTCCACACATCTGAATCTTAAAATTTTATTCTGCCCCCTGCACCCTGTAAACTTTGTGCCTTTGCACCTTTGTGCCTGTTTCTTCTATAATCATCTATGTTTGAAGCAATAATTCTCGGTATCATCCAGGGGCTTACGGAATTCATCCCTGTAAGCAGCTCAGCGCATCTCATTATATTTCCATGGTTTTTTAACTGGCAGGGCATTGTAAACACCCTCAGTTTTGATGTGGCCCTTCACTTCGGGACCCTTTTTGCGCTGCTGATCTATTTCAGAAAAGACTGGATTGAATTATTAAAGTCCCTGCCGCAAAAAGACGGGATGATCTGGAAAATTGTTATAGGCACTATTCCCGCAGCAATTGCAGGCGT
>DRDE01000184.1 GCA_011040095.1 Nitrospirota bacterium | reverse complement strand
CAGAAAGCTCTGCCAGGAATGTATTGAGGATTATAAGCCGCCCCGTGATCTTGCAGAGGAAATCCGGGTTATAACAGGTGAACAGCATCCCCGGCTTTTCCGGTCAGCAGGATGTCCTGCCTGCAGCCACACGGGATATAACAACAGGATAGGCATATTTGAGCTTGTAATTCCATCAGGAGAATTTCGTGATGCTGTTTTTGCCAAGGCGTCCCTGAATGAACTCAAACAGGTTGCAAAAAAAATCGGGTACCGCTCTTTCAGACAAGATGGGCTTATCAAAGCCTCTGAGGGGTTGACCAGTTACGAGGAGGTCGTCAGCGCTCTCTGAGCCGTAAAAAGTGCGGAGCTGTTTGCGACTTGATACCCGGCGACCTGGCCTGAAGTTTTAAAGCAGTTGAAATATTTCAAGGTTTTTTGGTAAGTTAGCCTAACGGGAGGCTATTATTTGATCAATCTATCAACAGGTTCACACGCTGAAGACCGGACAGGAAACCATATTTGCCTTAATGATTTTTTTTCACGAGCTGCGTCGGCATTTGCCTGTGTTCTATGCCTTCTGTTCTCTGTTCTGTTTCTTTCCGCATGCGCTGCTGTTCCTGCTCAGGAAGACATAAAAAAAGCGGATGCCTACAACAAGCTGGGTTCAATATATTTGAGCAACGGGCAGCTCAATGAAGCATTTGTAAGATTCCAGACAGCCCTCAGCCTGGATCCCAAAAATAAAGAGACACTGAACTATCTCGGATATATAAGCGCAAGATTTAATAAATATGATGAGGCTGTCTCTTATTACAAGAGGGCAATATCCGTAGATCCGAACTACTCGGTCGCAATTAATAATCTTGGAGTGACTTATGCGGAGATCGAGAACTGGGATGAGGCGATTAAACACTTCAAAGCCGCATTAAACAACCCGGTATATCGCACACCTGACTGGGCATATTCCAATATGGGTTACGCATATTACAAACAGGGCAAGTATGCAGAGGCGGAAAATGCCCTCAGAGAAGCCCTTATAAGGAATCCTGTCTTCCCCCGCGCCATATACATTCTCGGACTCATTTATACAAAGCTCGGCAATGAAAAGGCCGCAATAAAAGAGTTCAAAAAGGCAATCGGCATCTGGTCGGAGTACATGGATGCCCACTGGGAGATTGCCAAAGCCTATTTCAAATCAGGTGAGAGGGCCAAAGCGCTGAAACATTTCACTGTAGTAGCGGAAAAAGATACTAACACTGCAAGAAGCAGAGAGGCATCAGAGTACATTGAGCGCCTGAAGTATTAAATGGATACACTTGGCAATGCATTAAGGGCAGAGAGGGAAAGACAGGGAAAACCCCTCAGGTATTTTGCGCTGAGATTAAAGATAAACATCGAATATTTAAAAGCAATTGAAAACGATAACTATTCATTGCTTCCCGCAGATATATTTACAAAGGCTTACCTGCGCCTTTATGCCGAGTCGCTCGGGCTTGAAAGCGATTATATCCTGGATTTATACAACAAACAAACGGAGCCGGAGCCGGAGCCGGAGATTATTGAACCCCCGCCGCCTTCCAGAACCAGATTTGTATTCCCTCTCAAGCCGGCATTAATTATTTTTCTTTTTGTTCTGATTGTCCTGTCTGTAACATTACTGATGAAATCCAAAGAACAAAAACCCGTAGAGGAGTTTCTTAATAAAATAGAGAACCGGGAAATTGTTGAACAAAAGAAGCCGGGAACACTGTCTCTCAAAATAGCCGCCACGGAAATTACCTGGGTCTCCGTAAGTATCGATGGGGGCAAACCTGAAGAATGGCTTCTGAGGTCAGGGGAGACAGTGACTCTGACTGCGATGGAAAAGTTTGCCGTTAAGGTAGGCAATGCAGGCGGCACAAGACTTACGTTTAACGGAGAAGAGCTTGGAGCGCTAGGTCCGCACGGGAAAATTGCGGATATTGTTTTACCTTAAAAAGGCGAATAAAAAACGGTTCTTCGCTGATCGAAAAGTTGTTAAGACTCGACTCTACGAGCTGCCTGGCGGTATTTTTTAAAGTCGAAAATTCGTTCCGCAACTGATCTTGCTGAGCCTATGAAAGCCTTTCTCATTTGATCTGTTTTTTTGTGGCATCTTATTTCCCACTGCCAACAAGTGATATAATGTCGGCTTTAACACTGTTCGTATTTGTCCTTTGTCGGAGCCTGATCCCTATGCCTCATTCGTGTTTTGCCGGATAAAAATATTATGCAGGAATTTCGACAAGCACAAGAGGCACTTTCAGGTAGTGTTTATCGGTTGTGATTATTTTCAGACCATACTGCATAGCTGAAGCAGCGATCCATATATCATTTGTCGGGATAGGCGTCCCCTGTTCGCGAAGGTAGTTGACTATTATTGCATATCGTTCGGAAGTCTCTTCATCTATTTCTATCATCGAAACTCTGGGAGACATGAGAAAATCCTTCAGAAGTCCCCTGTTTTTCTTTTCATACCGGCCATTAAGGAAACCTGCAATCAATTCACCCAGAATAACGGGAGTGAGCGATATTTCATCCGCCTGCTGAATAAATATCTTAATGGCCTGATTGCCCTTAAGATATTCCGAATAGGCGGATGTGTCGAGTACTATCCTGTTTTTTTCCATACGTCCTCATCAATCCTGCGCTGGCGCTTCAGCTTGCTCTCAAATCCTTCAGCTTCTTTCTCTGACCAGGCTCCGAACAAGTGGTCCAGATCATGATAAAGCGGCCCGGCAGATTTATTTCCGGAGGCAACACCGACGCCCCGTTCGAGCAGAGAGATAATTGTCCTGTTAAGGCTGAGTTTGTCCTTTTTGGATTTTTTTTCTATTATCTTTGCGATATCGTCCGGTATATCTCTTAATGTTATCTGTTTTATATGCTGCCTCCTTGATGCATCAAATGTGACTCATTATGACTCTATTATTGCATCATAGCTGCCTATTGTCAATACACCCTGTTCCGGAAATTCATGACGAATATGTAACAAAAGCGCTGCAAAACGGGAGTATGGTCTCTTAATAGAAAAGGATGGCGTACTGATTATTTCGGAAGGGAAACTGACGCTTAGAAAGGGTGCGTTGCTGTTTTGTTTCCACTTCATGCCAGTGCCATTAAGTTCCAGCACGCAAGGGTATGAGAGCAGGTTTGACTATGGACATTCATCTTTTCTTCCCTTGTTTGATACATTCGTAAAAAGTCGTCATACCCGCGAAAGCGGGTATCCAGGACAGTAACATCTCAAAAACTTGAGGAAGGAGAGCGTAGACGCATTAAATGATTCAAATGAGATAAGGCATTAAGACTTGCTACTCGATCGTTGAGATATAGCCAAAAGGAGACGTTCAATTTTCGGGATGTTTTTTTAAGGCTTGTGAAAGTATCACGGCATTTTCTGCCGGCATCACTGCGGGTTCCCCCACTGACTTTGCGTCTTTTGACATATTCCCGAATATCTGTTTCACTTGCATTGTTAT
>DRDE01000183.1 GCA_011040095.1 Nitrospirota bacterium | reverse complement strand
CTGACTTTCGGATTAATCTGGGGCGCTTTTGCATCGACTTTATTGTCAAAACAATTCGCCGTAAGAATACCGCCTCCCTTTGAATTGGTTAGAGGAGCAATAGGTGGAACATTAATGGGGATTGGCGCGGCTATGGCATCGGGATGTAATGTAGGGGGGTTTTTCAGCGCCTCCAGCGCCCTCTCACTAAGCGGTATAGCTATGATGGCGGGCTTGAGCATAGGAGCCTTTCTTGAGGTTCGTTACCTTTACTGGGAAGTGCAGATTCTGCGTTTCAGAAGGGGTGATGGAATGCCCCGAAAACCGAAAGAGGGTTCTGTTGACTGGAAAAGTATCCAACCTTACTTAGGGGCTTTAGCGGTATTAGCTGCATTTGCAGGGGCATATATTTATCGCTCCTACGGCATTGATCCCGGTTCGGGTTACAACTACACCATAATAGGCGGTCTTCTGATTTCAGGACTTGCCTTTGGAATTATTCTTCATAGAAGCCGTTTTGCGTTCCTGCAGGGGTTTCGGGAACCTTTTCTAAATGGCAATGCCGATCAGTCCAGGGGAATGGCCATTGCCGTTATCGTCAGTGTGCTTGGATTTGCCGCGCTCAAGGCCGGCGGACTCAGACCTGAAGGAGTTTATGTTACGTCAACATTCTGGGTCGGCAGTTTCATAGGTGGAATTATTTTTGGTTTTGGTATGCCTTTTGCCGGTGGATGCGCAAGCGGTGTCTGCTGGAGATCGGCGGGAGGCGGCGTCAAGCAAATCGTGGCGCTTGCCTTTATGGGCATATCAAATTCATTTAGTAAATTGTTTATTGATTCATCTGAAACGATTACTTCTATTATGGGTAAAAGAGTCTTTTTGCCGGCATATATCTCCTATCACTGGGCTGTTTTCCTTATTGTCATGATAATGTTGTTATATTATCTTGTCACCTCGTGGAATGAAAAAACAAGGGCATTTATTTGAGAGGGATTCCCCGTTGGTGTAAGTAATCTTATTTCAAATCCTTTGTCCCAGGCCGTCAAGAAATGTAATTTTGGAGCATCCCGTAATTCGGTTTTTACCCCGGAAGTCATCGGCATTTGACTTTTCAGAATAAAAGATGGCATCATTGATACGAAGTTTTCGGAGTTTTTGTCATAAGTAAGGCCGCAAAGACTTTATGCTTTGTGGTCTTTTTTTATTAAGAGCTGGATTCCTCGGGAATTTGGTCTATTAAGTAAGGAGGGAATTAGTATGGCAAACGGAACTGTAAAATGGTTCAATGAGTCCAAGGGGTTTGGTTTTATAACCCAGGACGATGGTGGCGCCGATGTTTTTGCGCACTATTCCGAGATTAAGGGCGAGGGTTTTAAAAACCTGGCCGAAGGCGATGCTGTGAGCTTTGATATCGTTGAAGGCGATAAGGGGCCGAAAGCGACAAATATCGTAAAGCTGTAAACCCGGGAAACAGGCCCCGTCAGTCGGGGCCTGTTTTTTCAATAGGCCACTGAATCTTCTTACTTCTCAATCTTTAAAACACTCTTCACTAATTTGGCTGTTGAATTTTAACTATAATAAAGATTTTTCGGGAAAGTTAATCAATGAGGGGAGGCGATTATGGCAATGCGTTCAGGCATGTACAGCAGCAATAAGCGGAAAAAAGAACTGAAGCGACAAAAAAAACAGGAAGAGAAAAGACTGAAACGCCAAAAGAACGATAAGGTTTCTTCTCAGGACTCCGAAGGAACGGACTCGATGAATATTGAACCGGAATCTTCCGGGGACACGCCCGGGGTAACGGATAAATAGTGGATAGGGACCAAAGGTTTTCCCCTTTGGTTGAAATGACATGGACAGGCATTTTCATGCTTTTGCAAGAAGCTCTGAATAACAATATTAAATTTAAAAAGGTAAAATATAATGATTAATAATTACTCGGCAGGTGGAGATATTGAGGCCTGGTGTACAAAATGCAAACTGGAACTAAGTCATACAATTGTCGCTATGGTTGAAGATTCCCCTAAAAAAGTTAAATGTAATACCTGTAACGGACAACACAACTATCGCCTTAAGCCATCTGAAAAAACCCGGACAAAATCAAAAAACCCTGCCCGAAAAACAAAACTTCAAAAGACAAGTTACAACGAGTATGTATCCCGATTAACAGGCGCTGATCTTTCTATTGCCAAGAAATATAGTATAAAAGGGAATTTTGAACAAGATGAGATAATAGACCATTCTAAATTTGGAATCGGGATAGTTTTATCTATAATTCAAAGCAATAAAATAAAAATCCTCTTTGAAGACGGCCCCAAGCTGCTTATTCAAAATAATGAATCGGGGACAGCCGGTTAAAGGGCGCTTGTCAGGCAAGAAGACTCTGCACCCCGGCAAGCGAAAAATATTAACCCCTCTTGTTCTCTCTATGCATTTAAGCGCAGGGAGCCCCCCCTCAAGGAACAACTCACAGGAGAACAATATATGGATGGAACCAGTCGTTCCGATATAACACCTGGATTACGTGTTTCAATCGTATTGAAAAAGGACCAGCGGACCGGGAAACTGACGGAAGGAACCGTAAAAGATATTTTAACCAATTCACCTGTACATCTACATGGAATTAAAGTCCGTCTGGAAAGTGGAGAAGTAGGTCGTGTAAAGGAGATATAAAATGAAAAGATTTCTGGTCTTAT
>DRDE01000182.1 GCA_011040095.1 Nitrospirota bacterium | reverse complement strand
GAGCCTTCTGGCAAAGGCGGATGTAAAGTTCTCGGGCATATGCTGGACAATTACTATGCCTGGGGCGTCAGGGGGCAGAACCTCAAGAAAAAACCTGAGCGCCTCCGTCCCCCCGGTTGAGGCGCCGACTACCACAATTTTTTCAGTTGTCCGTATCATTGCGTTTGTCCCGGGTTTGGCAAGCACCGCGTCTGCAGTGAGTTTAGGGGCCGCTTTAAGGGTTTTCCCGCTGATACGCTTTCTTTTTGCAACTGATGCGGCCTTGATCGCGTCACAGATCAGCACCTTTGATTCTTCCAGAAATTGCCGAGTGCCCATGCGGGGCTTCTGGATGATCTCAACCGCTCCGTATTCCAGGGCCTTCAGCGCAGTCTCGGACCCTTTATCCGCAAGGCTTGAAACAATAACCACAGGTATGGGATGCTGGCTCATAATTTTCTGAAGAAAAGTGATGCCGTCCATGCGCGGCATTTCCACATCCAGGGTAATTACATCAGGCGCTTCATGCCGTATCCTGTCTGCCGCAATGTATGGGTCGGATGCTGTTGCCATTACCTCCATCCGCGGGTCTGATGAGATCACATCCTCCAGTGTCTGGCGGACTACAGCAGAGTCATCTACTATGAGCACTTTTATCTTCTTTTTCATTTAATATCCCTCATAATTGTTCTCTCTCCCGGTTCTATAATTGCCCCGGCAAATCTATCATTTCCCATTTTTTTGAGACGTGTCAGCAAGATTTCTCCGGTATGTGTATAGAAATAAATTTTACGTCCGCATAATCCTCCTACGTCGGAGATAGCTATATTAAGTCCGTTTGTCCTGATTATCTTCAGGGCTGTTTCAATATTCATCCCTCCGACAGACATGATGTCGCTGCTATTTCCGGAACCAAGAACATCCGCGCCGCCGAACAGCTTGACCTCGATCTCGCCGGACTTAATGCCGTATGTATTAAACATTTTGATCATCCGCTGTATGGAACAGTCAACATATTTAAAGCTTTCATGGCATTCACCCGCGCAGGAATTCATGCTTTTGCATAAAGGCAGCATCCCGTGACTGATGGCCCCGATCCTGAAACGGCTGCTGAACATGGTCACGGAAATGCAGGAGCCGAGCACTGTTGATACCAAGGTAGGCGTTTCAGCAATATATACCTGCCCGGGCTTAAGATAAAAATTCGGCAGTTTTGTGTCATACAGCTTCATATTTTCCCCTCTTTCTTCACTTTGCGCCTCTGTGCCTGGCCGGGCTTAATTGCTGCAAGGCACCATAATTTTTACACATACGCCTTCTCCCGCAGCGGATTGAATTGTTATCCGGCCGCCGTGTGCCTGAACAAAATATTGAGAGATAGTCAGCCCCAGGCCGATCGTCTCATGAGATTTTCCCGTGGTAAAAAACGGTTCAAATACACGAGTCATAATCTCCAGGGGAATGCCTTCCCCTGAATCCCGGATTTCCATACAGGCCAGGTTGTCCTCAAGACGTGTTATTACCCTGATCTCACCTTCTTCTCCTACGGCCCGGATTGCATTTTTGAAAATATTTTCAGTTGCGATCCTTAACTGCCCGGATTTGCCGGTTACCATTAACGGGGAATCCGTGAGATCAGTCACAAATGATACGCCCGAAGGAAGCCCCAGGCAGGAAAGGTCCTCAAATATCCTTACTATATCGTTCAGGTCCAACACCTCGGTTTCAGTGTAAAATACGGCCTGATCCATTATTAACAGGCACCGGAGGATAGATGAGATACGGTTTACCCCTTTTAGTGTCTCTGAAACCAGCGGCTCGATATCCCGGCGGATAAATTCAAGCTTTGACTTTTTTATCCAGGGAAGGAGTTCCTTTATGGCTTTGTCCGCGCTGCAGCAGCCGGCGCAGGATGAATTTGATATTCTTATAAAACGGCCCGCGCCTTCGGACAGTATGGCGGAGTACTTTTTAAGCGCGCCGATGTTGCTTTGAATAAATCCCAGGGGATTGTTGATTTCATGCGCCATGCCTGCCGCAAGTCTTGCTATGGCGTTAATTTTCTGTTCTTCGATTACTTTATTTTGAGCCTTGCGAAATTTGCTCAATGCGTCTTCAGCAATACATTTTGCGCTTTCGAGTTCTCTTTTCAGGGTTGTTGTTCTCAGGGCTACGCTTACACGGGCGATCAGTTCCCTTTTGTCAAATGGTTTTGTAATGTAATCATCAGCGCCTTTGTTAAGCCCCTCTATCCGGGTTTTAATGTTAGACAGAGAGGTTAGGAGGATAATCGAAAACAACCGTTTGAGTTTCCCTAATTCATCCAGGACCTCCAGACCGTTCATTACCGGCATCTCTATATCAAGGAGCACTACATCAGGATTATGAGATTCTATGTATTCAAGTCCTATACGTCCGTTGGACGCAGTAAACACTCTGAACCCGGCTTCTTGAAGCAATTCTCTGACATATGTCGAGATAGACTGGCTATCGTCAACTACAAGTGCGATGGGTTTTGTTTGAATGTTTGAATCATTATGCGTATTCATTTCTGTTTCCTGTAAATTGTCGGCGCGACCTGCAGCAGCGGCAGATTCATGCCGTGCAGGGTCTCGGAGTGTCCCATAAATATATATCCCCCGGGACCCAGGTGGCTGCAAAACCTGCTTAACAGTTTCTCCTGTGTCGGCCTGTCAAAGTAGATAATGACATTGCGGCAGAATATGATATCCATATGTTCACGCATGCCGAAGTCTCCCTCCAGAAAGTTCAGCCTTCGGAATCTTACGTTGGATCTCAGATCAGGCGCTATGCGCACAAGCCCGCTGCTTTTATTTTTACCCCTCAGCAGGTATTTTTTTTTCATGCCCGGGGGGAGCGGATTCACCTTGTCATGTTCATAAATCCCGTGTTTTGCCTTTTCAAGAACTTCTGTTGATATATCCGTGGCAAGAATTAAATATCTGAATTTAAATCCAGGGCATCTCTCTGCAAACTCACTCAGGACTATTGCCAGTGTGTACGGCTCCTCTCCTGTGGAACACCCGGCGCTCCATACCATGAGTTCTTTCCTGATGCCCGCTCCATGCACGGCAATCAACTCCGGCAATGCCTTCTGAGCCAGGTAATCAAAATGTCCCGGCTCCCTGAAAAAATCGGTCTTATTGGTGGTAACCACATCGATCATATGAACAAGTTCATTTTCAATCCCTTGTGGGCTGAACAGGTAATCACAGTATTCGGTGAATGATGCCAGTTTCAGGCGGCGCAGCCTCTTCTGGAGGCGCGACTCCAGCATTGTCTTTTTGGAATCAGGCATCTTGATGCCGCATTCAGAGTGGATGAACTTGCTTAAGCGTTTAAAATCCCTCTCGGAGAGAGCTGCCTTAAACGTATTCATATAACTGTTATCGTTCATTACCTCAGGCATAATTTTTAGCCCTTATATAAAAAAACAATTAGCTTTCAGCCCGGGGATTTTTCCTGAGATGAAAGCCGGTCGCTGATTAAAGAGAGTTTCTTCATGCCACTGCCGTTATCGCCGGCTTTAAAGAAGGCAATTGAGTCCTGGAGTTGCTCTGCCTGTGCCGCCAACTCTTCAGCGGTAGAGGCCATCTCCTCGGAAGCGCCGGCATTCTGCTGGATTACCTGTTCTAACTGCTGAATGGCTTTATTAATCTGCTCAGCTCCTGTATTCTGCTCACTGCTTGCAGCGTTTATCTCCTGCACTAACTCCGCTGTCTTCTGTATGTCGGGCACAAGTTTTTTCAGCATTTCACCTGCCTTTTCAGCAACCTCCACACTGGAGGAAGACAAATCGCTGATCTCGGCTGCCGCTGCCTGGCTGCGCTCTGCGAGTTTGCGAACCTCGGCAGCCACGACTGCAAAGCCCTTGCCGTGCTCGCCTGCCCTTGCCGCCTCAATGGCTGCGTTTAAGGCTAACAGATTTGTCTGCCTTGCGATCTCTTCGATAATCAATATCCTGCCTGCAATATCTTTCATCGCGTTTATTGCCTGCATAACCGCTGCGCCGCTTTCCCCGGAATTCAGGGCGGCTTTAGCAGAGATATCCCCGGTATTCCGGGCATTGCATGCGTTCTGCCTGATATTGGAGGCTATCTGTTCTATAGATGAAGTTGCCTGCCCGGCAGCAGATGCCTGCTCAGTGGCTCCCTGCGACATCTGCTCTGAACCCGCGCTCAGCTCCCGGCTCCCTGACGCTACATTGTCTGCAGCAGACTTTACATCAACTACGACATCTCTGAGCCTTTCCACCATATTCTTCATGGCACCGAGCAATTGGCCGATCTCGTCCCTTCTGTTATTTGCGCTGATGCTTACGTCCAGATCGCCGTTTGATATACGGCCGGCTATTTCGATAACATTATCAAGGGGTTTTAATCCCCACTTAAAAATGGCTAATACCGCGAGAAAAACAGCTATGATTACCACTAAGGAAGCAGCAACAATGAAATAACCGGCCCTCTTTTGAAGGGAATTGATCTCACCATACCCGGACGCTATCTTTTTCTGATAGATGTCTAAAATACCCCCGACCAGGGGTTTTATGGAATCAATGGCAGGCCTGAATTCATCCTGGTATATCTCCTGCTTTGTTTCCGGGTCATTAACCCGGATGATATTTTCAGCCGAAGCTCCGAGCACGCTGTGCCACCTCCTGATGGATTCGATAAAGTCTTTCTCCTCTTCCCCTGCCGGCGTAAAATACTCAATGAATTTACTTAAGGGCGATTGTAAATTGCCTGTTCCACCATCAAACGGCCAGTCTTCATATACATGGTCGATCATATTGTCCGACCATGATGTATGCTCCATGAATGAATCATTAAGGGTATTTTTTATTTTCATAAACACGCGTTGTCTCTCCTGTACTTCTTTGAGCTTGCCGGTCATTGAAACAAAACTCAGGATGATTATTACAATCAGTAATACAATCGCGCCTGCGCAGAGGCTTATGCCCTTCCTTAAGGTCACTGTCTCACCGTCTCACCGCTTCAGTTTCTGCTTCCTCCGGGGTCGCATAACCGCCTGCATCCTGGACAATAGCCAGCTCATCCGAGGAGAATACCTTGTCGATATCCAGGATCATGATGAACTGCTCATCACGTTTCCCCATGCCCTTGATAAAGTCGGTCTTCAATCTTGTCCCGATTTTCGGCGCAGGCTCTATCTGATCAGGCTCAAGCTCAAGCACCTCCTGCACAGAATCCGCCAGCGCGCCGAGTACCGTGGTCTCTCCGTCTAACGATACCTCTACAATGATGATGCAGGTGTTTACCGTCTTCTCCGCCTTTGGCATACCGAACTTCAATCTAAGGTCAACCACAGGAACCACACCGCCTCTTAAGTTGATCACCCCGCACATGAAATCCGGTGTCTGCGGTACTTTTGTAACACTCGTGAACTCCAGCACCTCCCTGACCTTGGAGATATCAAGCGCGAATATCTCTTCATCTAACTTGAATGTCAGGTGCTGGGTTGCCTCCGTTATTTCTGCTATGGTCATTTTTTATTCTCCTTTCCCAAAACAAGTCTTTTAAAAAACCCCCTGTAGCTGCTCAAAGCTACTCAAAAACAGAGCAGCCACAGGGGGGGGTGATAGGGCTTGTTAATATTTCTCAAACTCCTCATCCGTTCCATTGCCGCCGTCATTATCCATCTCTATGGCAATCCCGGAAGGTTTTGCCTTTTCCGCTGTTTCATTTGAAACGGCCTGTGGTATTTTTGCTCCTCCATGTGTAATATGCGCAACCTTTAATTTCTGCGCTGCCCTTGGAACCGCTCTCTTCTCTCTGATTATCCTTTGCCTCTTCATGCCGCCGCCGTTATCTCCGACCTTAAAGAAGGCAACCGTATCCTGGAGTTGTTCCGCCTGGGAGGAAAGCTCTTCCGCTGTTGAGGACATCTCTTCGGAAGCGCCGGCATTCTGCTGGATTACCTGGTCTAACTGCTGTATGGCCTTGTTGATCTGCTCTGCCCCTGTGTTCTGCTCATTGCTTGCTGCGTTTATCTCCTGCACAAGCTCCGCTGTCTTCTGTATGTCGGGCACGAGCTTTTTCAGCATTTCACCGGCCTTTTCAGCAACCTCCACACTGGAGGAAGACAGGTCGCTGATCTCGGCTGCCGCTGCCTGGCTCCGCTCTGCAAGTTTGCGAACCTCGGCAGCCACGACTGCAAAGCCCTTGCCGTGTTCGCCTGCCCTTGCCGCCTCAATGGCTGCGTTTAAGGCTAACAGGTTTGTCTGTCTTGCTATCTCTTCAATAATTGATATCTTCCCTGCAATCTCTTTCATGGCTGTTACTGCCTCTGAAACCGCTTCGCCGCCTTCCCTGGCGTCCGCAGCGGATTTGCCCGCGATCTTGTCGGTCTGCTGGGCATTGTCCGAGTTCTGCCTGATGTTGGCTGCCATCTGCTCCATTGATGACGAAGCCTCCTCGGCAGAGGCTGCCTGCTCTGTTGCGCCCTGCGACATCTGCTCGGAAGTGGAACTCAGCTCCTGGCTCCCGGATGATACATTGTCCGCCGCAGACTTTATATCTCCGACAATATTTCTTAGTTTCGATGCCATCTCTTTCAATGCATTTGTCAGGATACCGACCTCATCCTTCCGGTTTATATCTATATCAGCGGAAAGGTCGCCTTCTGCTATGGCCTTTGCAAAGCCGACCCCTTCGGAAAGCGGACCGGTTATTCCCTTTGTAATAACTATTCCCATAAACACACCAAGCAGGATGGATAAAGACGCTACCCCGAGGAGCATGGCCACTGCGCTCTTTTTGGAGGCAGCGCCGCTTTTTATGGCCCCGGACATCTGCTCGCCTGCAAGTTCTTCAACCTTGGTGAGCAAGGAGGCTGCTTCTTCACCAATCCTCTCGAGATTATTCATTGCCTCAGCGCTTTTGCCGGCTTTTTCAATAACCAGGCGGTGGGCTGCCATCAGGACGGCAGCCTTTTTTTGAAAATCAAGGTGGTTTCCATCCAGTTCCTTGACTGCATCCCGGACGGCTTTATTGTCGGTGGCAATGATTTTTTTACCGTCCACGGTGCTGCCGTCAAGGATTGCCGATACAATTTTATCGAATTGCGATACCCACTCCCCATACTCTTCTTCTATCTTATCCAGGTCCTTCAAATCACGTGTCTGAACATATTCCTCCAGCGTAAGACGGGTTTGTCCCATAATGATTTTGATCTCGTTTGCCATATCAGCGAGGGGGACTTCTTCACGCAGGATGGCCCTGGCTTTACTCCCGATATTGGCCTGTTTTGCCTTTTTATCTATGTCGGAAGAGATTATTTCCTCTACAGAGCCTGCGTCATTGTATACTTCATTAAAAATTTTATCCATTTCACTAATGGCATTATCGCTTTCCGCCTTTTTCTTCAAAAG
>DRDE01000181.1 GCA_011040095.1 Nitrospirota bacterium | reverse complement strand
CGGGATTTATTTTGCTGTCGAGTTTAATGCTCTTTATATCACTGCCTTTTGTCCCCGGGGCCTCAACGTGTTTGGATGAGACAAGGTCATAAAAATAAAATACATCTGTCTTGCCCCACGGCACGATATCAGAACCATTAAGCAGCTTTTCATCCTTGACCTTTACTAAAAAGGGGAGGTCGGTAAGTTCTTTTATGAATTTTTCATCATACAGTTTTTCTTTTAATATGACATGGTTCATGGATGCAACAAAAAGGCTGTCGGTCCCTGTTTTAATAGGTATCCAGTGAGAGCTTGCCTTAGCTGTCGGACTGTATTCCGGCGAAATTGTCACCACCCTGTTACCCTTATACCTGCCTTCATTTATATAGTGGGCATCGGGAATCCGGGTTGCCATTGGATTGGCGCCTATTATTAACAGATAGTCGGCATCATACCATGCCTCTGAAGTGGTGCCTGAGAGAGAGTTGCCATAGGCAATGGTTGCGCCCGGGAACATATCTCCCAGAGGGCCGGCAATATTGAATCTCACAGCGCCGATGAGTGAGCCGAAGCGTAAGCCGGCTCCCCGCTTAAGCGGGGAAAGGATGCCTGTTCCCGCGTAAACCATGATCTTTTCAAATTCTTTTCTGGCAAGCTTATCAACAATCCTTTTTGCTATCTCTGTAAATGCCT
The DNA here is from genome assembly GCA_011040095.1 of Nitrospirota bacterium. Lineage (GTDB taxonomy): Bacteria > Nitrospirota > Thermodesulfovibrionia > UBA6902 > UBA6902 > BMS3ABIN06. Next base: position 3,480 of record DRDE01000181.1, on the reverse strand, counting down.
CATCCCAGCTTATGCGTTTCCACTTCCCTGAACCCCTTTCACCTGCCCGCTTCAGGGGATATAAGAGCCTGTCTTTTTCATGGAGTGACTGTGAATGGACAGCGCCCTTATTACACCCCCTCGGGTTTGCATCAGGTATGTCGGCCCTGATCTGCGGGTAGTTTGCGACCTGTTCTTCCCTTACTATCCTGCCGTCTTTTTCAAAGGTCTGCCATGCACAGTTTCCTTTGCAGTTTACGCAGTGTGGTGAAAAACCTGTTGAGTCCCCCTTTGTGTATGTAAACCGGGACCTGTATTCATCCAGTGTTGCGGGGCCGACTTCTCTGAGATTTTCAGGGACATATTCGTTTATGTCAGGATTGTTTCCATCTTCAGCATGAGATAGACGGCTGAATATGGAAGTAGAGGCGATCATGCCGCCGGCAGCCTTTAGAAAGGCCCTTCTGTTAATTCCGTCATCTGATTTTTTTGACATAGTTCAGTCTCTTCCATTCACCTTTATATTCCCCCCTTTAGCAAAGGGGGGTGAGGGGGGATTTGAAAGCAGTATAATCATAAAATCCCCCTTAATCCCCCTTTTCCAAAGGGGGAGACCTGAGCAGATACTTTACTTTTTCCCTATCGGTCTGTTCGGATCGTCCTGCCAGTCCAGCATTGAACCCCAATAGAACTTTGGTTTATAACCGAGCATGTCGAATGCCGTGTATACAAACGATGCCCTGATGCCTATTGCGCAGTAAATTACTATCTGCTTATCCTTTGATATTCCCCTGTTGCTTATTATTTCATTCATTTCCCCGGCGGACTTAAAAGTTTTTTTTGCATTGGCAAGGTCTTTCCATTCTAAAAGGAACGCACCGGGGATATGTCCCACACTCCGTGCGCCGATAAACTCTTCAAAGCTCCTGGTGTCGACAAGCTGGATGTTTTCCCTGTTTTTCATAATCCAGTCGGCGTCGGTTAAAATTTCCGACCTGAGGTCAGCATTAAACACAGCAGGGGTAATGCTGGCAACTGCTTTAGTCAGAGGCCGTTTTTCTTTTCTCCATGCCTTTATCCCACCTGTCAGTATCCGGACATTCTCAGCGCCGTACATCTTCAGAGTAAACCATACATAAGCTGCGTCAACACTCGGAGGACTGTCATATACTACTATTGTGGAATCATTGCTGATGCCGAATTCCCCGAATAACTTTTCAGCTTTTTCAACAGGGATCGCTACATCAGATTTTTTTATAGCAGCCTCATCACGAAGCTCTACGATAAGGCCGGCCGGAAAGTTAACCGCACCCGATAGATGCCTCTTTTTATAACTCTTTTCCCCCCTTGCATCCACTATCACAACGCCGGGCTTTCCGATAATACCGGCAAGCTCACGGCTCGTTATCATGAAGTCATTGGCGGCAAATGAAGGGGCTGCAATCAGGATGACAGCAGCAACTATTGAAATAAAACTGAACATTTTTGTTATTCGCATTATTTGAACGCCTCCCTTTCGATTTGGTTCTAACCTTATTCGATTTTCTGCGGGGTGTAATTTACCCTCAAGGGATGAATTACACCTGCGCTCGCCCGCATACCTGCAGGCTTTCGTCAACTTCAGGCCTTTGTTAACTTCTTGTCTCCCGTTACCTGGACAATGTTGGTGACTGTTATAATCTTATTGTCTCTTATGCCTTTCACTCCTATAAGCTGTCCATATGCCTTCAGGAGTTTCCACTCCTCCACACCGTTTCTTTCAATCCTGTAAACTTCTTCGTCAGGGGCTAAGAGAACCAGTTTGTCCTTTGTATATCCATCCAGAGGGCAGGGAGTCTTTTTGGCCTTCAGGCAATTTTCATCCATCAGCCACCCCTGCATTACGATAAATTCAGCGGACAATGCTGTATTAATGAAAACAATTACTGTGAACAGGACTATAAGTCCCGAAAACCTTATCGCCTTATTCATGGGTTGCCTCCTCATTTATTCCAGTATCCCCACTTCATACGTAGAAACAGGGAAATCAGGGTCGTCAGACCATTCCTCCATGGACCCGCCGTAAACCCGCACGTTTTTAAAGCCGAGCATCTTCAGGTACATGAACCCTGATGTGCCTCTGCCTGTCCCCCAGTTGCAATAAGTCACATACTCCCTGTTCCTGTCTGTGGAAACCCCGTTATTTTTCAGTGCGCTGATCATGTCTTCAGGAGATTTCACAGTTGTCTTGCCTGCAAACTCCTTCCACTCCACAGGGTATGCCCCTGAGATATGTCCTCCCCTCGGGTTCCCTGCTGTATTAAACCCGGTATATTCTTCAAAACTGCGCATATCAATGACTACAATCTCCTCTGCGTTGTCCATGACCCAGTCCATTGTTGCGACGGTTTCAGGCACAGGCACTGCCTTGAATTTTTTTGGTCTGACAACAGGAACCCTGTCGGTCAATGGGCGTTTTTCTCTCATCCATTTCTCGATTTCTCCCTGCATTACCCGGACATTGTCATGGCCGTACTGCCTTAATATGACAAAGGGAATGCTTGCGTTCGGGAAGACATTAGTGCCGTAAACAATAACCAGTGTATTGTCATCTATCCCGGCATTGCCAAAAACCCTCTCTGCCTTTTCAGGTGATGTTAAAAAACCATATTCAGATTTGTACTCAATATCCTCCGGTTCCCTGAATGTCTCTTTCGGAATATTTATTGAGCCGGGGATGTGCAATTCCCTGTATTCTTCAGCGTCTCTTGCATCAATAATAACCACATCCTGCCGGCCCGATAATGCTGCAAGTTCTTCTGTTGATACCAGGAAGCCCGGCATTATCTCAGCAGCCACAGGCGCTTTTTGGGGTTCTTCGGAAACGGTCTTCTCTTCTTTCCGGGCCTTACAGCCGCCCAGGACAATGATGACAAGAAATAAAGCTGTAATTGTCTTTTTTCTCACAACTCTCTTTAACACCGGTTTACACTCTTTAATTGCATATTGTTTGATTCGACGTGCTTTTGCATAGTCTTCATTTTATGGAGATACAGGAATTTGTTTTTGATTTTTCCGGACAGTATACGTGTGATAATGTAACAGGACAGAAAAGTTGCTGCGTATCCGACTGTGCCGCCTATACCCGGTATCGGGAAGGGGAGGTTGAATTCCACTCCGGCAAAGCGATATTGCATCCAGCCAAGCGCAATAAAAACAGGCCAGAGGGCGGAAGCGGAAAGCGCAATCTGTGAAAAAAAGGCCTTGCCATAGGCATCATTGGCAATGCTGTTGCAAGCCTTGTAAGCAGCCTTATCACCTGCTTTAAGCGCCTTTATCGAAAGATCCTGATAGATATCCATTTCAGCATTGTTGCGGACTATTTTTTCTTTGTTTAACCGGAAGGCCAGTTTAGTAGAGTATTCTCCGGTTATTACACAGGCCAGAGAGAGCGCAAATGTTCCTGTGTAGTATCCGAGCAAAGGATTATCAGGCAACCTGTAAAAAGGCATCAGAACTTTA
>DRDE01000180.1 GCA_011040095.1 Nitrospirota bacterium | reverse complement strand
TGTACAAAGACAATGCGTTCAAAGATTGAGCCGATGAAAAAAACAGCTCGGATGCTGAGGAAACATCGGCAACTTCTGCTGAACTGGTTCCGGGCCCAAGGACAACTCTCCAGCGGTGTTGTGGAGGGCTTTAACAATAAAGCAAAACTGACTACCAGAAAAGCTTATGGTTTTCGTACCTATAATGCGGCAGAAATTGCCTTATATCATACACTTGGCGCTCTTCCTGAACCAAAAGTCGCCCATAAATTTTTCTGAAGAGCCAAAATTGACAGCATAGGTGATTTGCGCCGCGGGAGTCTATCGGAACAATACAATATATGCGGCACCCCTGGATGCAAGTGCAAGGCAACACCGCCGATAAAGCACGGGCCATACTACCAGTTGAGCTTTACGAAGAATGGCAGAAGCAGTACGAAGTTTGTAAATCGTAAAAATGTAAGTATCGTAAGATCGCAGGTCAAAAACTACACGCGACTCAGAAAGCTTGTAGAGAAATGGCTGGAATCGGGCTCTGAACTGTCTGATTTAAGACTTTCAGTCAAGGATGATTAGATGATTATATCGGATCGAGAACTTAGCACTGTCCAAATTATACTTTACCTTAAACAACATCAGACCTGCTATTGCTGAAAAATTGCGCCTTTTTTTATATCAAACTTTTCATATACAGTGTGATAAGATTATAAAGTGACAATAAGGCGCTGATAGAGAAAAAACTGTTTTCTGTTCTTCATGCGGCAAAGGCCGGAAATGATCAGGCGCCGGAATCAGAGGATAGGCTTCGCATGACATCATCCAGTTTTAGAACATATGGAAAGAAAACCTCAAGAAAGATTGTACACAGTTGATTGCTATCCACGATAAGGCTGCGACCGGATTGCAGTCCGGCCGGGATTTTGTTATCCCTGACAAACAGGAGCAGGCAAACAAGTCCTCTGATTCTGAACTGATAACTTGGCTGGTGATCAAGGGGTGCCGATCATGAGCAGAGTCAGAAAAAGCGGTGGCTATCGGGAACTGCGCACATTTCAGTCCGCCACGCTCATTTATGATGCCACCTATTGGTTCTGCGAGAAGTATTGCGAGCGGTACTCTCGTATGATCGATCAGATGGTGCAAGCCGCCCGCAGTGGACGCCAGAATATTGCCGAAGGCTCCCGGGCTGCTGCTACGTCCAGCCAAACCGAGTTGCGCCTTGTTAATGTTGCCCGCGCCAGCCTTGAAGAGTTGCTGCTCGACTACGAGGATTTCCTCCGGCATCGTCGGCAGCCGCTATTGAGCAAAGATGATCCCCAAGCGCAGGCTGTTCGGCGCGTGGCAGGCAACCATCAGTCTGATTGGTCGGATCTGACCGATCAACAACGAGCCGTATTGTACGCCGAATGGCTCGAACATGACGACCCCTTTGTTCGCGCCAATGCGCTGATCTGCCTGATTCACCAGACAAACTACTTGCTCGACCAGCAGATCGCCGCACTTGAAAAGCAGTTTGTCGAAGAAGGCGGCTATAGCGAACAGCTCGCCGCCAGGCGATTGCAGCATCGGTCCAATCAGACGGATCAGACAGATTTCCCTCCTTGCCCACAGTGCGGAAAGCACATGGTATTGCGTATGGCAAAGACCGGCAAAAACGCCGGAAAACAGTTTCTCGGATGTTCCGGCTACCCTGACTGCAAAGGAGCAAAGGATTTGTAAAAAATCAGTCGAATCCGACTGATCCGACCGATTAAATTGGAGGAAAAAAATATTGTGAACATGCTAATGCAAACCGGACTGGACATATTTGAGAAAGAGTGGCCCGATAAGTTAAAAGGCACACGCGCAGGGCTTCTTGTACATCCGGCATCTGTAAACAGAAAACTGGAACATGCAGTTGACTGCCTGCTTAAAACCGGAAAATTTGAACTGAAAGCGCTCTTCGGCCCCCAGCATGGAATACGCGGCGAAACCCAGGACAATATGATTGAGTGGAAAGGCTTTAATGATAAAAAAACAGGACTTCCTGTTTACAGCCTCTACAGCCATACCCGGAAACCCGATCCTTCCACGTTAAAGGATATTGATGTAATGGTAATTGATATGCAGGATGTGGGTTCCCGCTATTACACATTCATATGGACAATGGAATTGTGTATGCAGGCATGTGATGAGATGGGCAAATCGGTTGTTATCCTGGACAGGCCGAATCCCATAGGAGGAGATCTTACCGAAGGCCCTGTGCTCGATATGACTTATACATCTTTTGTCGGACAGCGCCCGCTGCCGGTGCGCCATGGAATGACTATAGGAGAAACAGGCGCTTATCTGAAAAATGAATTTTATTCATCGCTGGATTTTCACGTCATTCCAATGCAGGGCTGGAAACGGGATGCCTGTTTTGATGAAACAGGCATCCCATGGGTTATGCCTTCCCCGAACATGCCGACCATAGATACGGCAATTGTATATCCGGGCATTTGTCTGATAGAGGGCACTGATTTAAGCGAAGGACGTGGAACAACGCGGCCGTTTGAGATATTCGGAGCGCCCTTTATAGAGCCTGAAGCTCTTGTGAAAGAGCTTCAGGCATTTAAACTCTCAGGCGCTGTATTCAGGCCGCTCTATTTTCAGCCGGCTTTTCAAAAGCATGCAGGCAAACTATGCGGAGGGGCCCAGATTCATGTCATGGACAGGGAGAAATTCAAACCATTCAAGACAGGCACTGCAATTATCAAGGCAGTGCATGATCTTTACCCTGAACATTTTAAATGGAAACAACCTCCATATGAATATGAAACAGAAAAGATGCCTATTGATATCCTTGCAGGTACGGACAGGTTCAGGAAAGATATAGAAAACGGGGAACCGCTTGAGCGGATGGAGGACTGGTGGAAAGCGCAGTGTCTTGAATTTAACAGGGGAGTAAGAAAAAAATATTTAATCTATGAGTAATCCGTTTAACATCTTTATCCTTGCCGCGGGCCCCGGTAAAAGGCTTCGACCCATAACAGACCATATCCCGAAACCGCTCGTGCCTGTCCTGGGCAAACCTGTCTTGCAGTATATTCTTGAGAATATATCATCACTGCCTTTTAATAAAATAGGCATAAACCTCAATTACAAAAAAGAGGCTATTGAAAAGTGGCTTTCAGAATGTTCATTAAATGAAAGAATCATTCTCTTCCACGAAGAAACCGGGCTGGAGACAGGCGGGGCATTAAAGAATGCTGAAAGATTTTTGAATGAAGGAACCTTCCTTGTACACAATTCGGATATACTCTCCAACATAAATTTGGCGGCATTGCTTGAACATCATCTTTCATCAAAAAACATTGTCACACTTGCAGTCCATGATTACCCGGAATTCAACAATCTCATTATCGATGAAAAAGGATTTCTCAAGGGTATTGATCCACCTTCGCATAACAGGCAAAAATCAGCCTTTACAGGCATCGCTGTCTATGAGCCTGAATTTCTGAAATTCCTGCCTGCCGGCGCATCCCGTATTGTGGACGCATGGCTTAAAGCAGTGTTTGCGGGATGCAGAATCGGCGTGTTTGAAACCCGCCCCTGCTGGAGCGATATAGGCACTCCCTCTGCATATGCCTCAGCAGTATTTGATGCATTAAGGGCTGAGGGGGAAGTTATATTTATTCATCCGTCAATCAAAAAATGTGATGCAGTTGATCTGCAGGGACGCGTTGTAATTGAGGCGGGATGCAGGCCCGGCAAAAACATTTCGCTCAAAAACTGTATCCTGCTTCCTGGTAGCAATGTTGAAACCGCAGCAGGGACACTGCTTGAAAACTGTATCATCGGTCCCGGCTTTAAAATTGATCTCGTCGAATCAGAGATATTGAGTGTTGAAGAAGACGGAAGACAACTGATCGGGACCGGAGGGTCGGACAGAAAATATTACAGGGGCAAGATAGACGATAAATCCGTAGTGATTATGCAGTGCTCCGGTAATGACCCTGATTTTGAGCGCCAGATAAAATATACACGTTTTTTCCTGAAACACTCCATCCCTGTTCCTGAATTAATAAAAATGGATTCCAACAGGATGCAGGCAATATTTGAAGATGCGGGGGATATTTCTCTTTATAGTTATCTGAAATGTCCCGGATGCAAAAAAGAGATTGAGCGTATCTACAAACAGATTATTGATGTGATGGTCATGATTCATACCAAGGCAACAAAGCATATATCCGGATGTCCTCTTCTTCAAAAAAGGATATTTGATTATGATTATTTTCGCTGGGAGACGGATTATTTTATTAAGAGATTTGTAGAAGAAATCAGAAACATAAGAGTTGAAAATGCTTCAGGAATGCAAGGCGAATTTCATCGGATTGCATTGAAGGCAGACTCATTCCCGAAGACTATTATCCATCGTGACTTCCAGTCACAGAACATTATGATTATGAAGGGACAGGAGTTGCGAATAATTGATTACCAGGGAGCAAGGATTGGCCCGCCTGCCTATGATGCGGCGTCAATACTCCGGGATCCGTATTATCGCCTTGAGGACAATATGAGAGAGCGGCTTCTTGATTATTATATTAATCAAATGACAGATAAAACCAATGAAAAATTTGACGGGAATTATTTCAATGATACATTACTTTCATGCAGGCTTCAAAGACACATGCAGGCGCTTGGTGCTTATGGTTTTCTATCCTCAATAAAGGGGAAAAAGTATTTTTTAAAATATGTGCCGGAGGGATTGAGGTTGCTAAAAGAAGATATAACGATTGCTAAGGATGAATATCCGGAATTGTATAAACTGATTATGAGGCTTTGATTCGATATCCGTTAATTCGAGATAACCAATACTAAATCATCTCCATTGCCTTTTCAAACAACCCTTTCAGTTTCCTGCTTTCTTCTGCAATCTCTTTGAGAATTCCGGATATAGCCTTTTTTGTTTAACATGCAAGCCGCAATCTTGCAATCAGGATGTCGAACAATGACATAAAGAAACTGTTGGAAGACGATGTAGAAGGACTATTTGAAGAAGAGTATTTAATACTGTCAGGCAAGGCAAACATAGCAGTGAACTATGTATGGGGTTGGAGTAAAGCCATCAGACCTGACTGGAAGTCAGGCTGCATGAAAATTTTTCGGGCATCCTCCTCCCCCTTTATAGAATTAAAAGAATATGTTTCGGGCCGGAAAACAAGGGCCTGCCTTTTCAGCCGGCCCTTGTTTTCCGGTGCTGATTACTTCTTTGGCTTTGCAGGTTTTTTTGTTTTCTTGGGAGCACATTTAGAAGGCTTTTTAGTTTTTTTAGGAGCGCATGATCCACAACCCATTGTCCATCCTCCTTTCATAATAAAGGTAACCGTTCACGGTTGCCGGTTCTCAGTTAACGGTTGAAGGAAATATATAAAAATGCAGCTTCTTTTTTTAAAACTCTGTGTCTCTGTTTTGCACCTGAGCAGTTACTATTGATTTAAATTAATTTTAACATTTGATAGAATAATGTCAACTTAAAAAATACGACTTGCCGACAGGTATAAAACAACACTTAAGAATGCAGGATAAATATCCTGACAGGAGGTTGAAATGACAAAATCCATTAAGGGTACAAAAACCGAACAAAACCTTTTGAAGGCATTTGCAGGTGAGTCACAGGCGCGGAACAGGTATACCTATTCCGCGGGCGCTGCAAAAAAGGAAGGATATGAACAGGTTGCAGCCTTTTTTCTTGAGACAGCGGAAAACGAAAAAGAACATGCAAAGGTTTTCTTTAAATATCTCGAAGGCGGGGACCTGGAAATCACGGCAGCTTACCCGGCCGGCATGATTGGAAGCACAAAGGAAAACCTGGATCACGCTGCTGCCGGTGAAAACCTTGAATGGACAACCCTCTATGCTGATTTTGAAAAAACCGCCAGGGATGAAGGTTTTCCGGAAATCGCAGAATCCTTCAAACAAATCGCCGGGGTTGAAAAATTTCACGAGTCAAGATACAGAAAACTGTCATCCAATATCCAGGACGGAACAATTTTTAAAAAAGAGGCGGGCACAAAGTGGCACTGCAGAAACTGCGGTTATGTCCACGAAGGCGCCGAGGCTCCGGACATGTGCCCTGCATGCAAACACCCCCAGGCTTATTACGAAGTCTTGGCGGAGAATTATTAAAACCGTTAACAGGAGGCAGTTGTCAGGAGGAAGAATAAAATTTAAAGATTCAGACTGGTTGGTTTAATTAGATCAAAACAAAACATCTGAGAAAAACCGGATATGTTTTTTCTGCACCCTGCACCCTGACAACTGTTCCCTGTGAAAGGAGAGGTGTTTATGAAATCTCTTAACCGGTTCTCTCTCTTTTGAAGAGTTCATTTAAAACCGTTTCAATTTGCTGGGGCGTCATCCATCCCCTGTCCAAAAGAATTCTTCCTATGAGTCTGTGGGGTCTGTTGGCAAGATTGTCATCCAACTGTTCAGATAATGCCTCTTTTACCTGTTCAGCCGATATAAATCCCTTTTCAACCGAAATCATGCCAAAACGGGTGCAGTACTTCTCTGATAGTTCTTTGTCAACATCATTTACCATTTCACTTTCCTCCATAGCCGTATAGAATCATTATGAAAAAAATTTATTTATATGATTCTTAAAAAATATACCATAAATTACCCTGCCCGTAAAGCTCCGACCAATTCATAATCCAAACTTCCCAACCCTATCTCCCCGGCATATTTAAACTGATGCAGATGTGTCCCGATTTTACCTCCCCTTGCGAATTTATCTTTTGTTTCCGATAAAAGATCATAACAGGCTTTATCTACAGCCAGAATATCTCCTGAGGCAAAAATCCCTTTGTCCTCCATTATCACGGGATCATCCCCTGAGATACAGTCGCACTCTTCGGTTATATCAAATGCGACATTAATAAAAACCTTTCTCTTTATTTGCGAAAGAATGCCGTAGGCATACTCAACCGTTCTCTCGGCAAAAATACTTGTATCTTCTTGCCAGTTGATCTTAACAGCATTGAACTTGCAACATGCGATGCACTCACCGCATCCGATGCAGACTTCTGAATTAATGAATGCCTTCCGGCTGTGTTCCGATATTGCAGAGACAGGACATGTTTCAATACAGCATCCGCAGAGAGTGCAGTTTGCGGCATTGATAGCCGGTTTAAGTGAAGAATGCTGAACCTGTTTTCCTGCGCGGGAAGCCATGCCCATAGCCACATTTTTGATAGACCCCGCATATCCCGACATGATATGGCCTGTAATATGGGATAAGACTATTAAATCATCCAGAACTTTTACAAGGGAGGGCACCCTGATCTCCCTGATATTTTTAAAATCCACTTTTATGGTCCGGGAGTCGGTTCCGAATACACTGTCGGCAATAATATAAGGACATCCGATATTGCCCGGTGTAAAGCCCTTGCGGTATGCAAGATTTAAATGATCCACCGCATTTTGCCTCCGGCCTTTGTAAATAACATTTGTGTCGAAAACAAAAGGCTTGATACCGCGCCTTTTGAGATTATTCACCAAAATCCTGACTAATTCGGGTTTAATGTAACCCGTACTTTTTTCATCTCCCACAGTCATCTTGATACCCACAAAAGAACCTTTACGGAATTGGGAGAGTAAGGGATCGATTTCCCTTAAAGACTTTTTCAGACATTCAGTCCGTTTTCCTTCATTTATACTTCTGAAAAAAACCTCTGATTTCATTCAGACACCTTTTTATTTTTGTAATCGTTCACAGTTATCAGTTTACGGTTTTTAAACGAGTCAGCAATAATTAACGTAATTACCAGTTTACCTCAGTCAAACGGATAGCCGTATTTTTTATATATTTCCTTCAACCGTTAACTGAGAACCGGCAACCGAGAACGGTTATCTTTTTTTCTATCCTGCCTCATACTATATGATTATATATGAAACAAGATTAAAGTGTGCCGTATTCCATACCCATTGCCTTAACCTTTTATTTCTGATACCATACCCCTTATTCCTGAAAGAAACTTTTTATCCGGAGGATTTAAATAATGTCCAATCTTACCCTGGAAAAACTTAAGCCTGTTGCAGCAAAAAAAATAAAACCCTTCCTGGAAGAAATACTTGTCAAATATCAGGAGAAAATACATTCTATTCATGTTACCGGCACCGCTGTCACGGATGATTATAACGAGAAGATATCCGATGTAAATTCCATCTTCGTATTGAAAAAAATGGATTTGAAGTTTCTTGAATTAATTGCGCCGCTCGGCAAAAAGTACGGCAAACATAAGGTGGCGGCGCCCTTGATTATGACGCCCGATTATATAAAAACGTCACTTGATGTATTCCCGATCGAATTCCTGAATTTCAGGCTCATCCATTCCACTGTATTCGGGGAGGATATTCTCGAAAACCTGGAGATTAACAGGATGGATCTGAGACGCCAATGTGAAAGGGAATTAAAGGCTAAACTCATCCAGTTGCGGCAGGGGTACATATCCTCCCAGGGCAACAGTAAAATATTGACCGAGGGATTTGTAAGTTCAATTACAGGTTATATTACCCTCTTCCGGGGAATTATTTCCCTGTTCGGCAAAGAACCGCCTGTAAGACAGGGCGAGGTTATAACAGCGCTATCCGGGGCAATAAATGCAGATACCGGGGTCTTTACGAAAATTCTCAAAGTGAAGCACGGAAAGATCAGGCTCTCGATTGAAGAACTCAATACAATATTTGAGGATTACTATGCAGCTACCGAAAAGATAGGAAAGATAATAGATGAGATTAAAGAATAAATCTTTTATTTTATTTCTCCTTTTAATTTTCTGCTTTATAGCATCCGGCGCTTCTGCTGAAATTGCGATTCCCGACAAACCATACAATCATGTAGTTGACCTTGCCGGGATTATAGATGCCAATGTTGAGGCGGGACTCAACAGATATCTGCTGGAGCTTGAGCAAAAAACCACAGCCCAGATGATTATCCTTACCATCAAAAGCCTGGAGGGCGATTCAATTCAGGACCTGTCAATCAGGATAGCCAATGATAAGTGGAAGCTGGGACAGAAAGGCAAAGACAACGGCGTATTGCTGCTTGTCTCTCTTCAGGACAGAAAATACAGGTTTGAGATAGGCTATGGTTTAGAGGGCATCCTTCCTGACAGTCTCGTTGGAAGCATCGGAAGACAATATCTTG
>DRDE01000179.1 GCA_011040095.1 Nitrospirota bacterium | reverse complement strand
GCACAATTCTCGAAAGGCCTTTAAAGAATCTATCACGATATTATTCATGTTTTCATACTTGAGGTGGTATTTAGCCTCTCTTGAAAAACTCAGGACATCTCTCAGTATCCGTTCGAGCCTTGCAACTTCTGATACTATTATCCCTGTATATTCCTTTTCCTTTGTATTTTCCTGTATGCGTTTTTCGAGTCGTTTTGCAAAACCACCGATAGCAGTCAGGGGATTTCTTATCTCATGAGCAATATCAGCGGTTAGCCTCCCGAGCGCAGAGAATTTTTCTGCCTGGATAAGCTTGTATTGTAGTCTTCTTAGTTCTTCAATCGACTTCAGAAGTTCTCTGTTCAGTGTCTCTATCTTCTCCTTATCCTTTCTCAACTTTTCAGATAACAGGCCAAGGGGGAGGGCTATGAGGAATAAAAAGGATATCCGTAATGAGAAATTGGTCCAGTGTAAAGAGGTAAAGTCAAAATTACCACTGAACATGTAAATAAGAGTTGATATGGCTGCAACCCCCAGGCCATATACGGGACCATAATAAAAAGAGTGCAAGGCAGTTAAAAGATAAAAGCCTAAAAAGAAGCTGCTGTCAAATCCGCCGGTGTACCTTATCAGGAGATAAACGAAGGAAAGATCAAAAACTAATGAAAGCACATAAATGAATCTCTTTTTTCTGAAATTTAGGAATAAAAAGAGATAGATCAAAAAGCAGTATGCAATGAAGTATTTGAGAATTAAAGAAAATACCCCGATATTCTCTTCAGGAATGTTTGAGAATACCAACCAGCCATATCCACCCACCAGGGCAATAACTCTGAGTATCAGAAAACCAAGATCGGCAATCTCTGTTTCTCTTTTGATACGTTCCCACTTTTCTTTAAATACCCCTGCAGAAGTTTTCACAAAAGGTGCTCCTTTTCTCCGGCACGGACTGCCTTTTCAGTTCTTCCTTAAGGTGTAGGTCAGTTATCTCAATATCCGGGAATCTTCTTACTATAGATAGTGTCTGTGTATAAAGTCGAACAGTTGTCGTTATTCCGTCATTCCCCGAAAGCGTTTGGAAAATCGTTCATTAAGAAGGATTCCCGACGTGCTTCGCTTGCGGGAATGACAAGTGACTGTAATTTATATACAGACTCTATATAGCGGCTGTTGCCTCTTCTTTAACTCAATCCCCTTGTCATAAGATATTGTATCATCATTCCGGCCGAAAGGTTAGGTATAATTAGTGTCTGTGTATAAAGTCAGTATCTCTATCTGTCATTCCGGCAGTTCTTAAGCCGGAATCCAGTCTTTTCAATAAGTTCCGGATATCCCGAACGCTTTCGGGACATGACAAAAATAAAAAATGGCAATTTATACACAGACTCTAATTAGGTATAATAGGTATAATATAAGCATATGAGGTGTAAAATGCAACGAATAATCCTAAAACAAATGTACAATCCGAAGCCGGGATTCAGACTTTGAGAATATAGCCGGAGTTAAATTCTTTCCGAAAAAAACAGATCAGTCCAAAATAAAGAAATTGAGGTGGCTATGCCGGAAGAGAACATTAATAGGACGGGGTTACATTTCAATTGTGATAAGTGTGGACATCCAATTAATCAGCCTGCGGCATTATTGTTTTCGCCGCCGCTGGATGATGATGAATTCAAAGTGAAGCTCCCCGACCAAAGGTCGGGGCATTCAGCCAGCATCCTCGTAAAAAAATACCATATTTGCAATGAGTGTTATAAGGAAGTGGTTAAAGAATTTCTTAAATAACCGACATGTTAATAAGCACTGAAGTGAACCTCTCCGCCGCTCCGATATTTCGTGGTGGGGTTTTGAAATTTTAATAAAATGAAAACACTGGAAAACAAAGAATACTCACTTGCAGAGGTTGTGGATATTGGAGAGTTGCGCCTACTGTTTGAGGCCTTCTCCAAGTTCTCCGGCTTTACCACAGGTCTTGTTGAACAAGGCACCAATGAAGTTATAATTGCTACGGGTTGGCGTGACATTTGCGTAAAATTTCATAGAGTCAACCCAAAATCCGCCGCCCACTGCAAAACCAGCAACAAACAACTTACAACTAATTTGAAGGCGCCCGGACAGATTACTCTTTCCAAATGCAACAATGGTTTGATAGATGGGGCAACTCCTATCATAGTAAATGATATTCATATGGCTAACCTCTTTTCCGGTCAAATTTTTTTTGAGCAACCCGATTTAGAACGATTTCGCAAACAGGCTGATCTATTTGATTATGACACCGAAGCCTACATGAAAGCTGTTCAAGAAGTACCCATTGTAAGTGAAGATGACTTCAGAACAGTGCTCCATTTCTTATCAAGACTCTCTATTACCACAATTTCTACAGGATTGCACCGGATTGCATCCCAGGAAAAAATCAAAATTCTGAGTGGGTTACTCCCCATATGCTCCAGTTGCAAAAAAATTCGGGATGATAAGGGCTATTGGAACCAGATTGAAGTATATATCAGGGACCATTCTCTTGCAGAGTTCAGCCATAGTATTTGCCCTGATTGTACAAAAAAACTCTATCCTGATCTTGATATCCACAAGAAAAAGAGTGATTAAGAGGGACACACACCTGTAGAGGCTTAATAAAACCTCACTGTATGGGCAATCCTCCTCCTTCAGAGGGATAAGGCTCGATAAATCCGAGGATGCTATGTAAATAGTGCCTGTGTATAAACTCAATTCTTCTATCTGTCATTCCGGCAGTCCTTAAGCCGGAATCCAGTGGTTTCAATGCTTTCTGGATGTCCCGAACGCTTTCGGGGGATCGTTCTTTAAGAAGGATTCCCGACATGCTTCGCTTGCGGGAATGACAAATGACTGTAATTTATACACAGACACTAAATAAAACCGATTATGAATATTTTATACGGCCTCACGAAACACTTAGTCGAGGAGAAGACAGGATATTCAGACCAAAGACGCCGGCAATGGTGGCAGGGATAACTAACCACCCTTGGACGATTAATGAGCTTTTGGGATACAAAGTTGTGTGTCAATAATATGGGGACATTACCGAATATTGTTTATGTATGAATATCAAATAACCAACAGTTTTTTTGCACAGATTGCAGATGGGATAAAAGAGCAGGGGGCGCAGGAACTGTCCGAACTTGGTGCAACGGCAATCAGCCCCGAATACAGTGGAATTCATTTTAATGCCGGCAAAGAAACGCTTTATCGAATCAATTATGCCACAAGGCTCGCTTCAAAAATACTGGCGCCCCTGGTATTCTTTAATTGCCGATCTACCGATCAACTGTACAAAAAGGCAAGACAGATAAACTGGACGGAATTTATTTCCGAGGAAGAGACATTTGCTGTTTTCGGCAATGTATCAAACAGTCAGATAAATAATTCGCATTACGCGTCTCTCTGTTTAAAAGATGCAATTGTCGACTCATTCCGGGAAGTATCCGGGAAAAGGCCTGATGTTGACACACGAACCCCGGATATATGGCTGAACCTCTATATAAGAAAGGACAAGGCCGTTATAAGCCTGGACACATCCGGAGGTTCCCTTCACCGGCGGGGATACAGAAAGGATGCCCTCTCTGCGCCAATGCAGGAGACTGTTGCCGCTGCGATTATCAGATATTCGCAATGGGATGGCTCTGTTCCGCTTTATGACCCGATGTGCGGCTCCGGCACCCTGCTCTGTGAGGCGCTGATGCATTACTGCAAAATTCCTTCCGGTATTTTTCGCAAACGTTTTGGATTTGAATTTCTGCCGGACTATGATAAATCAGCATGGAGAAAAGTAAAAAAGCAACTTGACCGGCAAATACGGGAATTGCCGGATGGATATATCGCCGGAAGCGATCTGTCCCGCAAGGCTGTTGAAATATCAAGGATAAACACACGGAGTCTGCAGTACGGGGAGAAAATAAGGCTCCAGGCGCTTGATTTCAGGGAAAGTAAAGGCCTGAACAATGGTGTTATTATCACAAATCCCCCTTACGGCATCCGCATGGGAAAGAGGCAGGAACTCTATCTCCTTTACAAAGCCCTCGGTGATTTTCTGAAGCAGAAATGCACAGGTTCCACCGCCTATATTTATTTCGGTGAACGGGAATTTATCAAAAAAATCGGCTTAAAAGCAACATGGAAAAAACCCCTGAAAACAGGCGGCCTGGACGGAAGATTGGTAAAATATGAGTTGTTTTAGTGAACTACCCTGAGGCAGAGACCTCAGGGCGTCTGAAAATTGCAGGTTTATTTTCCGTGTCATTCCCGCTTCTCGGGAATCCTTCGACTTGTTCGGCATCACAAGAACGATTCCGGACAAGCCGGAATGACACTGTGCCGGAATGACGGAATAACGATAACTGTTCGACTTTATACAGTCATTTGTCATTCCCGCAATCCCGAACGCATTCGGGACGGGAATCCTTTTTAAAGAACGATTCCGGACAAGCCGGAATGACTGACATATGGAACTGCGGCAGAGACCGCAGGGTGTTATATTTACAATAAAGAAGGATTCAGGGATTAAAATCAAGCTCTCCGACCAAAGGTCGGGGCTTTCGGCAAGGTGCATTGTGAAATGCTCAGGGATTATATTGTCGGCCTTTAGCCGCTTGCCCGTTTTTCGCATCTTCTCCCGGGACAGTATCCTCTCATGTTTATTGTTTCGTTCACCATCCGGGCAGAGCGACTACCGGGTGACGCCATAGGCCTTGCCTTCCGCTTTTGCCCTTGCCTTTCACTAACCTTTTGCGTTATATTTCAGAATATAACGTATGCTTTACCGGCACCCCGTCAGCTCACGCCCATAACGGGCGCACACAATGGGGTGAACACGGACGGCAAACAGCGTTGCGGTTTTTTAAAGGCTGTGCCCTGCAAAACGGCCGGAGGTAATCGAAGGCTTATTGCTCCGCTGTGTTTGTCGCCTGTTACCCGCAAGTGTCAGCTGCGTAGTCTACGATATTGAGAGGTAATAATGGAAAACAATACAGTTGCAATTTACTGGGATTTTGAAAATATCCATGCGAGCATCTATGATTCGAAAAATGGGAAAGGGAGTTACAGTAAAGTCAAAAACAGGTCCACCGCACAGGAAAAACTGGTTGATGTACAGTCCTTAGTCGATTTTGCTTCATCGTTCGGAACGATTGTAATAAATCGGGCATACTGTAACTGGCAGTGGTTTTTTAAATATCAACATTCGCTATTGAAAAACGCTATCGACCTGGTTCAGCTGTTTCCCCCCGGCTCATCAGCCAAAAACGGCGCAGATATTAAGTTATCTCTCGATGTTGTGGAAGATATCCTGCGATTCCCCCACATAGAAACCGTTGTCATTATAGGGGGTGACAGCGATTTCATGCCTTTGTCTCAAAAGGTGAAAGCCAGCGGAAAAACACTTGTCGGAATCGGGTGCAAAAAAACAACAAATAAACATTGGGCGAACAGTTGTGATGAATTCAGATATTATGAAACACTACTGATAGCTGAAGTCTCTGAACAGGAACAAAACAGCAACGAAACGACCACAAGGGGGTCTGATTTAATAAAACGTGCGATCATCAGATTGTCCGGCAACACCGGAGAGCCGTGGGTTCTCAAGGCCGCAATACGTCCGATGCTTAAAAGACTTGATCCGACCTTCGATGAATCCGATTACGGCTGTAAGAATTTCTCTGATTTCCTGAATAAGTTTCCGAATGTATGTGAAATAAGACAGGGAAAGCACGACCATGAAGTCCGGATCAGGGAAAAACACCGCTAAGCGGCCCCTCAGACGAATCAAGTTGCCATGAAAAACTGGAGGGACAGGATATAGATTCTTTCCTGACCACCCGCCTCAATCGTAAATATCATTCCAACGAACAGGCTGTGTCACGATTGTCATCCCGGAAATGATACCCGAAGCCTTTCGGGGCACAGGATTCAGAATAACAGAATATGCGTTTTCAGGATTGTGACACACTCTGGAAAGTGGAACTCCGGCAGATAACGGTAACGGGTTCCCGCTTCCGGCTGCAAGCAAGGGAAAGGGACCGGGACAATCTTTTTTATTGACAAACCACTTGGAATATGGTAGAAAGTACTATGAGGCGGGCAGACAGAAAAGCCAGGCAGAAACTCGGTGAACTCCTTGTCGAACATGGTCTTATAACATCGAATCAACTCAAGGAGGCGCTGAGGAGACAGGCCCAGACCGGCGGTAAGATCGGTTCTATCCTGGTCGAGAGGGGTTTTATCACCACTGAAGTCCTCCTTGATTTCCTTAGCAAACAGCTTGGGGTGCCTTCTGCAAACCTCATGGACATCGACCTGGATCCCGATGTCCTGAAGTTGATCCCTGTTGACAAGATCAAGAAGATGAAGCTCATACCTATAGCTCTCGATGACAACTTCGTTACTCTCGCCATGGTAAATCCCAACGATATGATGGCGCTCAACGATATCGAATTCTCCCTCGGGCGGAAGGTACACCCTGTAGTCGTACCATCTTCCCAGATGGAAACCGCAATAAACAGCCTTGTATCACACCCGAAAAAGGATGTTGCCTCAACCATGCGTGAAAGGTCCCCGAAGAAGGCTAAACGGAAAAGCCCCCAGCTCCTGTCGCTCCTTAAATACCTTGCAAAGTCGACTGCAACCGATATGCTCCTTGTTGCCGGGGTTCCACCGTCCATCAAGATACACAATGAACTGAAACGTGCGGATATGGAGTACCTGACCCCTGCTGATTGTGAACGCTATGCCCGTGAACTGATGCCCGAAAGCGACTGGGAGTTTTTCGAGGAGAGTGGAGACCACGATTTTGCCGTCACATACCCGGATATAGGGAGATTCCGGGTGAACGTCTACCGTCAAAGGCGGTCTGTCTCAATAACACTGAGGTATATCAATGAGATCGTACCCACCCTTGCCGAGTTGAACCTCCCTGACTGGCTCAGGGACTATGCGCTTAAACCACAGGGGCTTATCCTTGTTTCCGGCCCTGCGGGACACGGCAAGACGACGACCCTTGCCGCTATGGTGGATATTATCAACTCAACCAGGGGATGCAATATAATAACCCTTGAAGACCCGATAGAGTATCTTCACAAGCACAAAAACAGCAACGTCAACCAGAGAGAGATCGGCCTTGACACAGAGTCTTTCTCCGAAGGGTTGCGCCATATATTCCGCCAGGATCCCGATGTCATCGTTATCGGAGAACTGCGGGACATCGAGAGCTTCGAGATCGCACTGCACGCTGCCGACACCGGTC
>DRDE01000178.1 GCA_011040095.1 Nitrospirota bacterium | reverse complement strand
TTGCCAATGGCATGCCTTACAGCATAGCAATGTAAGGTTTTGATATTTTATCTTTATATTTGCCTCCAGCACTTCGGTGCTTTCGGCAAAGAACATTGTCCGGGATGAATCGGTGGTAACTTTTGTTTAGTCATACATTCCTCCTTAATGATAATCAACAATTTCTACGTCGTATGCATCTCCTTCTCGCCAACTTGTTAGGGTTTTGTCCTCTTAATAATTGAATCTTGTGACCCAAATTCCTTTTTATCTGTCAATAGTTTTGCATAGTATGGATGTCCCTGAAGTGAAGTAGTTTATCACTTCCATCGTTTAAGAGTTGGAATGGTTTTAGTCATCAGATCTCGCGCCTGGTCTTCAGTCATGATTTTTCGTTGATCCATGATGGTCACACACTTGTCGATCATGTCCTGCATGGAGATGTCTGGATCCGTGAAATTGCCGTTCTTGAAACAGTACGTGCAGTACTCCTCTGATTTAGAGCCATCCGTATTGGCACCGAACATATCGGGTTTTTCCATCGGCATAGCACAGCTTTGACAAAATGGACCGTGGGGTTGCATCATAGTTTGATCTCCTTTCTGTTTTTATGCCTTTTTTTCTCTTGATGCCTTTTTATATTTTCTATTTCTTCACCCAGCCAACATGATATCAATAAATCTTCAGACAATCATCATCTTTATTTTTGATTGATAATCGCGGTACTGGACGCAGTCAACACCGCGATTCTCGGCTGCTGCGCCGCTGAGAACAAGTTATTAACTGGTTTCTTGATAACTACGGACACTATACTACCTATTCGGGATACGAAATTCTCCCTGTCTCTCTTGTCATCAACTATCCTTCGTCTCTCTATTCCACGGATTATGATGTGGTGAAGCGTTCCCGGTGCGTCAAGGCGTGCCTGGCGTGGCGTCTCCCCTCCCTTGTTCTGTATCAGCATACTACTCACTATAATAAAGTTAGTTCAAGAAGACAAGGATGTCCCCTAAATTCTCGTTCTCGTAAATTCTCAGAGGAGGCAAAAAAGAAGATAAATCCGGAGCAGGTAGGCCTTCAAAACAATACTTTCAACGGGGTAGGGACTCCCACTGGCACTATCTCCAGCCTGCTCTGCCTTTTCAGTGTCAGTGTCGGTGTCAGTTAAACTGCTTACAGTCTACTCTTTAACTCTGATCTTTCCTAAACCTTAACTTCAATCAGATATATTATTCATTTGTGCTTTTTCCGGCAGGTTTATCATGGCTTACCAGATCTTCCTCAGTTTCAGACATTGTCTTCTTAAAGCCTTTAATTGCCTGTCCGATCCCCTTCCCTAATTCCGGCAACTTCTTGCCACCAAAAAGGATGCCTGCAATGGCCAAAACAATAATCAGTTCCTGCACTCCAAGTCCAAACATATACTTACCCCCTTTCATCTCTTTAAGTCTTATTATGCTTTTAGTCAGTTCAGCGTATCGCTGAATCCAGGTTATATATAATAACACACTATTATAAAGAAAACTGTTATTTTGTTCTCCTTACCGAGATGTCCCTTGCAGACTCAAACATAAGAAAAACGAATGTCACTACTTTTAAAACACAGTGAAGGATTTTAGAACCATCCCCATATCCTCGACAAGTCGGGATCTATAGACATACAGCAAAGCCGCAAGCACAATTGAATGCCCTCTTAAAATGATAACTCCCCCAGTCCCTCTTAATCTAAGCGTGGATCTTATTTTTCGCCCCATTGTTATTTGATTTTCATTCATGATATAGACTATAATTATAGTCAAGACAAAAAGACCGGGTTCCGCATTCCGGTAGGGTTCGAACCAGTCAGACGCGGAATGACGGAAATAAGGAGGAATGCCATGACAAAGACTATCCCGCTCGCAGAGGCAAAAAAGAGCCTCTCTGCAATTGTAAGAGATGTTGATGAAAAATATGACCGTTTTGCCATAACAAAAAACGGCGTTGAGAAAGCCGTTATTCTCAGCAGTGACGAATTTGAAGGCCTGATGGAAACACTCGATATTCTCTCCCGTAAAGAAGAAAGAGAAGCGATAGCACGGGCAAAAAAACAGGTCAGAAAAGGCAAAACCGTATCCCTCGGAGATTTCAAATCAAGGTTAAAGCTTAAATGACCCACAGGATTGAACTTGCAGGAGAGGCGGAGTCCGACCTTGAATTCCTTCATAAGGCAGACAGGAAGCTCTTTGAGAAGGTACTTGCCAAGATTGAATTTCTCTCTGATAATCCAAAAGAGGGCAGGCCGCTTGCCGGAAACCACAAAGGTGAATTCTCTTTCAGGGTCGGCAATTACCGCATTGTCTATGAACTTGATAACACCAAGCATATTGTCTATATTCTCACAGTAAAGCATCGGAAACATGTCTACTAAATTCTTATCTCATACCTGCCCAAACATGCAAAACCTCTCCGCACTTTTGGGGACATCCTAAATTCCAGTACACACAATAAAATTAAGTGGCAGGCTGTGCCTGTCCACTCAAATGGTTTGTTAGCCGATCTCTTCTATTGATAATGCCTTACAGACTTTCCGAGCTAACTTATCACCGATTTTCATACAGATATTGATACCCTAAACTTTCTCAAAAATTTTCATCTAAATCAAGCAAACGCACCTATAATCCTTGTAAAATCAAATAGTTAGAGAAAGAAGCCTTAGAGAGCAATTTTTGATGATTAGGAGTTATTGTCTGAAAGATAGGCTTTATTCCGTGAACTATAACCAGCAGTTAAAAGATGCAGCCATTTGTTTGTAAATCAGGAACTACTGTATTTACCTTGGTTTCAAAGAAATTGAAGCGCTTTACCGAAAAATAATAATGAAATATAACAATATGCTATTGACATATTATTCAGATAATGTGTACTATTTAGTATGGACGATAAAATTATTGAATTCTTTTTGCATCCGGTCCAAATTACCCATAGAAGGTATGAGGCAATGAGGGCATTATGCGTTGAGGGGATAAGGGCGAAAGATGTGGCAAAAAGATTCGGTTACTCGTTATTCACTATTAATGCCATGAAGCGTGATTTAGTGAAGGCTATAAAAAGCCAACAAATTGA
>DRDE01000177.1 GCA_011040095.1 Nitrospirota bacterium | reverse complement strand
CATATTAGCATGAATTGGAAAGGGCATCCATTAATGAGCCATGATGTTATGGTTAACCTAATTGGTGCGACAAAAACCAAAACCGGACTAAAGGTTAAAGCTAAAATTGACAAAAGGAAATATCCAACAGGGATAAAGGTTTCAGATCAGGAAATGGAAAAGATTAACATCGTAAAACATAAATTCCATGGAGACTGGAATTATAAAATTTCAAAAATTGAGCCACTGAAGCAACGATGATCTGATGTGAAGTTGTAAAGGTTATTATTTGACAGCTCCTAAGGGAGAAAAATTGTTCCTATCTCATGGAGATAGGATAATGAAAGCATTAGATTATATAGAATCCCAGAGAACAATTATTGATAGTAATGATTATTTAACAACTTTATTTAGATCAGGTCGCTCCCCATTAAGAATAGATTGTAAAATTGCATTAACGGCACGTATTTCAAGAATTAATGATGATTTTGGATTTATTCATCAAGGCTGTTGTTTGTGTACCTCAGAAGTGATTTCTCAATTAAATTTGGCCGGAAATTTAATTGAGAATTTAATTGATAAAAAAGATAGCAAGAAACTTTCAATATGCGAAGAATGGTTGTGCGATGATAAACGTAGCAATAATTTTTGGGAGACTATATATAAGGACGAAAATGGCAAAGAACTAATACACGCAGGTTATGTGTTTACTGCCTTTGCTCTACAAGCATTTATGGATATTAATGATGATAAGAGTGCTAAAAAAGCTGCTCAGCATTTAATCGATAGAGCGCACGAATGGTACAGTAAGATGGATACTATTAGTAATAGATTTCACGGATTAGGAAATATCATTAATTCATTAAACCGATATCTTTATCCTGCTAAAGAAAAAAATATGGTTGATAATTTTTTACGCAAAGATTCTTATGCACGCATTGTAATCAATAATTACAAAAACGAAGAAAAATATAATTTACCCGAGAAAATGAGTTTATTACCTTTTCTTTTTATTTGGAGAAACAAAGATAATCTCGGAATAGATAAAGATTTTGTAAAGAAGAAAGCATATAAGATAGTTAATTCTAATTACAATGATATCTTATGGTATAAAGAAGGTTCATGGGCAAATGATATTAATGAAACGGATATGAGGATTATCAATTGGTTATATTTTTGGGAATATTTTTTAAGTGATGAGAATGCTGAAGATGTGAATGCTAAACTTAATGAGTTTTATAGCATTGTTACAGATAAAACATAAGTTTAAATATTAATAATGAAAATTAACGTACAAGACTTGTCAGATAATAATGAGATATTTAATTTCATAGAAATGTTTGACAAGGAGTTTTCTATGTGCGGGAAAATATACGACATTGGTTTATCATGTTCTTCATATGGAAAATATGCTGCTCTTTTAGATTCTTGGAAAAGAAGTTTTGCGGAAGATAATATCTTTGTTATCCCTGACAGTGAGCCTCAAGAATATCCTTTACTCTGGTTAATGATTCATATTCCTCACGGGAATAAGCAATCAAGAATAAAAGCAATAATTAATAAAGCTCTAAATACAGCGTCAACTATTGATCCATCTGCAATAATATGTAAACAGGGATTCAGAGCATATGAGAAACCATTTTTCTCTTCCACTACAAAACGTATAAAATCCTTACATAAATTGCAAAATGCTTTTAAAGGAAATAATTATATAGGTGATTTAAGTCATCCGAAGATAGTAGAAGATGAAAAGATTTATGAAATGACCTCTGATAACGAGAAATTAAATAACATTACTCCTCATGATCATTATATCTTAGAGTCAGATTTATCTATTAATAGCATTGAATTGACGTTTTCTATTAATGAAAAAAACAACTTATTGAAAGAATCCGATGAAATATCAAAAAATTTAGGTACTAAATGGGTAAGAGGAATTCAAAAAGAAAATTTTACGAGTTGGGCAAGGAAAAATGAATTAGAGGAAATGCAGGAAGTAATTGAGATATGGAAATCATTACCGGAAGATAATACTATTGTAGATGCTCCATTATACAGAGATTATATTAAAGCTAATTCACCCAAGCTTTTCAATATGCTAAAAATTGATTCTCCAAGCATTAAACTCAAGGTATCTTCTAAGCATAAATTCAATTTGAGTCTATTTAACGCTGATACAATGAACTACACAGAAAAAAATATATATATTCTCGGTAACGAATATTTAAATCGAATTATTTCTATTTGCTTTAATTTCTCAACAAAATAAGTCTCTGGATAAGAATCTTATAGCGGTAGTTCCAAAATAGAAAACCACCCAATTGTAGTTTGAATTTATTTTTGAAGCGCAGCCATTCTTTTGAATTTTTTCGCCTATAGAATTGTAATCCAATAAAATCAATCGTTAATGCAATGTATGGGCAAAACAGCCATTCGCCAATACCTGTTAACTGTTCCCCTTCAAAAACTTGACCTCTTCCCTGCCCTTTTCTTCATCCACGAAATAAAACAGAACTCCGCCGGCTATAAAGAATATCGAAATAGATGCAATGCTTGCCCGTGACGCAATATCACTGCTGTATCCCATTGATCTCGCGAGCAATCCTACCCCTCCCATGACAAGAGGACCGAGGACAGCGGCGAATTTACCTAACATATTATAGAACCCGAAATACTCCGCCGACTTATCAGCAGGAATTATCCTCGCATAGAATGACCTGCTCAATGCCTGGATGCCGCCCTGAACCAGACCGATGATTACAGCCAGGATATAAAATTCATTCTTGTCCTGCATAAATGCCCCCCAGACAGACACAAACAGGTATACGGCAATCGCAATAAATATAGCCCGTTTAGCGCCTATCTTCTGCCCCATATAACCAAACGCTATAGCAGAAGGGAAACCCACAAACTGGGTAATAAGCAGGGCAACAATCAAATCATCGGATTGAAAGCCTATTGACATGCCGTAATCAACGGCCATCCGGATAATTGTATCCACTCCATCAATATACAGCCAGTAGGCTGCAAGGAACAAAAAAACAGTCTTCAAATGGCGGAGTTCATGAAAGGTGTCTATTAATTGAAGGAATCCTGCTCTTACGGCCTTTACACCGGAAAGGGCCTTGTCATTTTCAGGCTCTTTGACAAGAAGGAAAATTGGAATTGAGAAAACCGCCCACCAGACCCCGACAGTCAGAAAGGAAAAGCGCACAGCCTCTCCTGCATTCGCAAATCCGAATGTTTGGGGGCTCAGGGTCATCCATACATTTACTGCAAATAAAAGCCCTCCGCCGAGATATCCAAGAGAAAAACCCAGGGCAGAGACAAAATCAAGTTTTTTTTCGGATGCCACACTCGTAATCAATGAATCATAGAAGATATTGCCGCCGGCAAAACCGATGCTTGCCAAAACATAAAGCATTACAGCCAGCGGCCAGTTCCCCTTTAAAACCATATATAAAGAGGAGGTCATTACCACACCCATATAAGCAAAGAAGAAAAGGAATTTCTTTTTTGCTGTCCCCTGGTCGGCAATTGCACCAAGAACCGGCGCGAACAATGCTATTATAATGCCTGCTATAGAATTCGCCAGTGCCAGTCTGGCTGTACTGACATTCACATCAGCGCCGGCGCTCCAGAACTGTTTAAAGAATAGAGGGAAAAAACCGGCCATGATTGTCGTGGCAAAGGCCGAATTAGCCCAGTCATAGAGACTCCATCCGAATATCGCTTTTTTGTTGTCGGTTTGCATGAATTAATAAGCAGTTGAATATTAATTCAACTATTGTATTAGATTTAAAAAAGAATTGCCCGTCTCCGCCTTTTTCAATAAGGCGAAGACGGGCCACAGAAAGTTTCCGGCATTCTCAGGTTTTTATTCTGCTTTAACGGCAATCTTCTTTTTCTTCTCTATCTCCTTCTCGGACTTTGGAAGTGTTATTGTCAGAACACCCTTTTTAAAGCGGGCATCAACTTTATCGGCCCTGATATCGGAGTAGAGAGGGATCGATCTCCTGAATGAACCATAGGTGCGCTCTTTCATGTAGTAATCTTTTTCGGCGCTCTCCTTTTCCTCTTTCTTCTCACCGCTGATTATCAACGTGTTATCTGAAAATGATACATCGATATCTTTTTCATCCATGCCCGGCAGCTCTGCGGTGATCTTTATCTCCTTATCGTTCTCACTTACTTCAATGTCCGGGCTGAATGAGCTGAGGCGTCCGCCGAACGGCTCGATATCAAACCCGTGGAAGAAGTCGTCAAACAGTTTGTCCATATCCTCATGCAGTAAACTCAAGGGATTGTGGTCATATCTTACGGGAACCTTCTTTTTTCCGAATGACGGCACAAGGTTTTTGAGTGTCATAAGTCATCCCCCCTTCTTATCTGAAACTATTTTAAGCATTCCCTGTAACAGGGATTTTCTTTGTTTTTGCGCTTTCGGCTTTTGGCAAAACAAGTTTCAAGACGCCGTCTTTTACTGTTGCCCTGATATGCTCTCTGTCAATTTCATCGGAAAGAGTGAATGTCCTCTCATAGTCGCCGACCCCGTATTCTGAAATAACGAGTCTGTGATTTTCAGGGATTTCGGGTTCGACCTTTCCGTAAATCGTCAGCAGGTCTTTTTCAAGGGTTATATCAACAGAGTTCTCATCCACGCCCGGCATATCGGCCATAAGAACGATATCATTGTTCTTTTCTATAATATCTACAGCCGGCGTATAGACCCTTGTCTGCCTTGTGCGTTCAACGCCTTTTTCGAGCTCGGCATCTCTCTTTTGTAATTCTCTTTTTTCCGTCATTTTATTCACCTCCTATTTTGATTTGATCTCAATTTTTTTCGGTTTCTCGGTCTCTATCCGCTGCAGTGATATATTCAGAATGCCTTTTTTATAAACCGCTTGAACTTTGTCCGTATCAATGTTGAAAGGAAGTTCAATTGTTTTGCTGAAATTACCGTGCCTGAGTTCGTGCCTGTGACAGGATTCACCTTCCTTTATATCCCCTGCGGGACGCGACCCGCGGAGCATCACGGTATTGCCGGATACGGAAATGTCTATTGCATCGCTCTCAACACCGGGGATCTCCGTTGTAATAACGGCATTGTCTCCATTTACCCACACATTAACAGGCGGGAACTCTTTGCCCGGATTTGACGCCACCCTGCTTAACAAACGACTCATGCGTTCAAATTCACTCCATGGATCTAAAAACCTGTCTAAATATGTTCCTCTCATCGTTCCTTCCTCCTTTCTTCTTATTTTTTATTATTTAATAAAGCAAAGGGTATGCCAGAAGATATTTTTCTTTAATTTTCAATGGTTATGGTTATTGGAATTGATTCAGCAAGGTTTAACAGGACATAATGGCCTACATTATGTTGGGACATTTTGGCCTGAG
Source organism: Nitrospirota bacterium (assembly GCA_011040095.1). GTDB lineage: Bacteria > Nitrospirota > Thermodesulfovibrionia > UBA6902 > UBA6902 > BMS3ABIN06. Next base: position 48,011 of record DRDE01000177.1, on the reverse strand, counting down.
GGATAATCCGGCCTGTGGAAAGCGCCGGGGGAGGAAGGGTTTCCCGGCTGATAAGGGTTCGCGAAAAAATAAGTTGACATTCTTCGCGCTTAGATTTGTGGTTGGATTTGGTTGGTCCGATTGAGCAAAACCACAGGAATAACCGGTTATTTTGAGGATTTTGTGATTGAGGAGCAGCCGAAGACGGCCCGAAGATGAGATGTGAGAATGTTAAGTTATTTTTTCGCGGACCCTAAGGATTGTTTTGAGTTTCAGAACTAAAGTAATGCGGAAAAACAGTATGCTAAAATTTCAGCAGCAAGGTTATATAATCTTTAATTGTTCTTTGCACACAATAAACACAGGACCTTTTGCAGCAAACCAGTTCTTTCTTCAGTTTTGCGGTCCTCTCCGAATCCAGTATTGTTCTCAGGTTCTCATGCGCGATATTACCGACCTTTGTATGGATATAGTCACAAAGCTGAACATCCCCTTCGGGGAAAATATATAAATTTCTCAATGGCACTAAACAGGGATTAGTTCTGTCTATAACTATTGTCCCATCAAAATAATCCGGCCATCGCCTTATATTCGCTTCCGAGTTTAATATATCATAGCCGTTTCTCTTCATGTCAATCAGCTTGTCAATCATGTAAAACAAGTCTTTCTTATCAACGTTAAACATCTCTTCGGATTCGTCATTCGTTTCACGCTCTCTTGTCTCTTTAACGAGGGGTTGATAAGTTACGCCGACAAAGTTCTTTTTCCTGGCATACTCGGCGATTTTATCCAATTCATGCAGGTTTTCCCTGCAAACCATGGTCTTGAGATTTATTATTACCCTGCTGTTTATTTTTTTCCTGTATTCCACAAGATAATCGATATTTGCCAGCACTTTTTCAAGGCTGCGAACCCCCCTTATGTTGAAATAGGTATCAGGATCAAATGTGTCCAGGGAAATATTGAGGTTAAAAGGGTCCAAGTCGAGAAATCTTTCGATATTCGTTTTGTTAAGAAGAATTCCATTGGTAGTCATTCCGAACAGGATATTTTCTTTATTGCAGGCTTCAAACATCTCAAAAATATCCTTCTTTAATAAGACCTCTCCCCCGGTAAAGCTTACCTTCAAATTGCCTATATGCGGTCGTATCTCTTTAAGCGCTTTAATCCATATGGATGCAGGCAGTTCATTTGTGTCTTCCCGCCATATTTTGCACATCTTGCACTTTGAATTACATTTTGAATTGATTTGCACATAAACATGTACGGGATATGTAAAATCAACTCCCAATTTCAAATATATATTGTTGGCGATAATACTGCGAAAGGTGCTTAAACCGAGTTTTATAACTTTTAGATTCATTTTAAATTCAAGTCGAAATAGTAGTTTAGCTTTTTGACAGGATTACATTTATTCCCTTTGTGCCTCTTGTAAACCGTTATTGCAGATACACATCTATGAATTGCTCAACGCAAATACTATACTACTACTATATGCTTTATTGATTGATTAAATCAACCATGATGTTTTTGTAAAAAGTTCATTCCTTGTGCTATGACAATAAATCCGACAGCAAAATTTTATCGGCCACGCGGGGGAGGGTGTCCTGGATTCAGGATAAAATTTCAGGTAGAGGGCTTTTCAAACAGGATGCAGACATGTCCCATTAATGGCTTGATTTTTAAGGAGGAAATAATCTTGTCATACAGTTTGCCCGGAAAATTCAAAAAAGGAAACCGGGAAACATAACTTTCGATAGTCGGAAAGTATTTTATTTCAATTTCCCGAAACCCCGCCTGCTTAAATATCTCAAGCAGTTGTTTAATGCTGTCGTATGCATAACATGTATGATATGTATGATATGTTTCATCTTCATCATGATTCTGCCCGCGTATCATCTTGTGAATCCATAAAGGTGTTAATCTTGCAAACAGGAACTCCGGTGAGGCAGGGTTAGGAACAGCGGTAATGAGTTTGCCGGATGGTTTCAATATCCTGTACATTTCCCCGGCAGCCTTGCTTAGGTCGGGAACATGCTCAAGCACCCAATTGGCAATAGCAAAATCGTATTGCTGCGAGTTCACCGGGCGCATGGATTCAACCGAGCATTTCCAGCACTCCCTGATATGCGGATGGGTGACGGTGCAGTCGTCTACATCAATACGGTCAGCAACGTAAACACAGCCGTCACTACTCAGGTCATCTTCAATATAAATTGTTTTTGCCGCACCTATATTCAGGATACGGGGAGTATGGCCGGTTGACGATACGCACTGCCGTAATTCTCCGCCGATTCTTTGTATAAGATATTTATTGGCATGTGTTTGTTTCATCATTTTCAGATTAATCCAGTCATTGTAAACAAGCCGTATTTTACAACAAAATCCGTCCGGGCAGCCGGCCCTCGAACTGCATCATTAAGAAATTATACGAAAAAATCACAAATCATGTTGTTTCTTTTTCTTTAGTTATTTCAGCCAGCGCCAGAAGCGCGAAATAATAAACCCAGATTTGATGTTTTTCCTTGATATTATCGAAGTTCAGCATGAAGGTCATGGCAAACATATAACCAAAAGCAGAGAGATAATAAATATTCAATTTTCCTTTTTTAAGAGAACGCCGCATCCATGAATAAATCGTGTGAAGCATATAAGCAATCACATATATATAGAACAACAGGCCTACAACCCCGCTAACCCAGAATGTTCTCAAAAATTCGTTATGAAAATACCTGCCCTTTATAAAATTCGCATCAAACCCATGACCCAGAATATACTCTTTCGGTGTACTCTCTAAAATCATGTACCACCAGTCTCTCCATATATTAAGCCTGCCCATTGAGTAGAAATTAAGCGTTTCAAAATCAAACCTGCTAAAAACATCAAAGACCGAGACATCTATCTTTTGACTCGGGGACAGGAGCCTTTCATTGAAGCCCCCGGGGAGAGAAAATAAAATTACGACCAACATAAGTCCGACAAGCACTGAACGCAATAATCCCCATTTTGCATTAGCTACCATCATAGAGGCCAGCAGCAGACTGAAGATGGCATTCCGCGAAAGGGTCATAAGAAGGGCAATATGAGCCCCTATTAAATAAATGCCGCTCCATATTTTACTGAAAAGCTTTTTTGCTTTAAGGAAGTTAAGGATCGAAATAAATGAAAACATCACCATATAGACGCCGAATGTATTGGCAAGATCAAAGGTCGAATGTATCCTCCTGCCGCTGATATTATAGCTATACTTTTCATATAGTCGCATAACATGAAAATACTGCAGAAAAGCTACTATTATAGGAATAAGAGAAGATAAAATAATCGCGGTTAAAACCGCCTTTTTATCGCTCTCATCCTTTATGAAAATCAACATCAGAAAATAAAACAGGAACGGGCTGACAATATTGGTAAAAAGACGTATATCATCCGAGGAAAAGTTAATGATAGTCGTCATAGTAAAAACCAGGATATACAGCATGATCGGAAAAAAGAACCTGGCTTTGACAACCTCTTTGAAATTGAACATAATCAGTGGAATGGTAACGACAATAATTAATACGTTTCTGAGCCCCTGAAGGTTTATCTGAAAACTTGTGCCCTCAAAAAATGTCGTATAAAGGGCAAGTGGATAAAAGCTCAGCACACTGGATGAGAATAATATAAAGTACAGCATGTACTTCGGCTTAGCCACGCCGAAGACCACCACTGCGGACCCGAGAAGAGCGGCGCCGAAAATAATCAGATCATATGAGTATATCCCCCCTATGATTAACGACAATAAAAAAGTAATAATTACCTGCGCCAAGGGTTTTTTATACGAGATAGTTGTAGCTGAGTAAAAATTTTCTTGCATTATTATATTATACCTGAAGCGGGTATCCACTTCACCCCATCATTTCAACCGGGATTATAAATCATTGGAATCGGTCCGGGTTGTTTATAGCAGTATAATATATTAACACAATTGCAATAATTCAGGCATCAGCGGTCGGCGCCCGGCTTTAAAATAAATAACCGGCGCCCAAAGGTGGCTGTAAGCGCAGATAATCCTGCATCTTCAGCGTTTTTTTGCTGATAATATTATTGTACCGGGAACTCTATTACTGAAATCCGTAGGCTTACGAATTACGGGTATTCGCTTCCATTTCCGCAAATATTGATGCAAAAAACTCCAGGCAGCGCCTTACTCCTTGAACAGGTCCCCGCTCGGGTTGCTGTCAGCCGCATCTTTTTCAGCTACGCGGGCTATGCTGACGACTTTGTCGTTTTTGGCCAGGTCTATAAGCCTTACTCCCTGGGTAGCGCGGCCGATAATGGAAATATTCGATGCCCTCAGACGAATTAATTTGCCGCTGCTTGCAATGATTATTATCTCATCATCATTTGTAACACGGAGCACGCCGACTACCTTCCCGTTTTTCTTTGTTACCTTTATGGTGAAAATTCCCTTTCCGCCCCTGCCCTGGATCCTGTACTCTTTTGCCCTGGTTCTCTTGCCGTATCCTTTTTCCGTTATGGTCAGTAGAGTTGTATCCTCTTCTACAATGCCGACGGAAACGACTTCGTCGTCTCCCTTGAGCCTGATGCCTATCACCCCGCGGGCAACCCTCCCCACCTCTCTCACATCCTGCTCATTGAACCTGATTGAAAGGCCGTTCCGCGTGCTGAGTGTAATGTCTTTTTGACCGTCAGTCAGCCTGACACCGATCAGCTCGTCTTCAGTATCGATCTTGATTGCATTGATTCCCGTGGACCGGGGATTGCTGTATGCTGATAACGCAGTTTTTTTGACAATGCCTTTTTTTGTTGCCATAAACAGGGAAAGGCCTTCCTTGAACTCCTTTATCGGGAAAACGGCCGACAGCCTTTCTTTCGGGGATATCTGCAGCAGGTTGACAATAGCCCTGCCCCTTGCAGCCCTGCCCATTTCAGGTATCTGGTAGACCTTGAGCCAGTAAAGGCGTCCGAAGTTGGTAAAGAACAGGACATAATCGTGAGTTGATGCGGTAAAGAGGTCTTCTACAAAATCCTCCTCCCTCGTTTCCATTCCGAGAAGGCCTTTGCCGCCCCTGTGCTGGCTTCTGTAGATGTCAAGGGAATTCCTCTTAATATACCCCTGGTGGGAAATGGTTACCACCATTTCTTCCTCTGTGATGAGGTCCTCGACAGTTAGCTCTAATGCTTCAGCCACTATCTCAGTGCGTCTTTTGTCGGCATACTTTTTCCTGATCTCAAGAAGCTCTTCTTTAATTATGTTGTCAACGAGCGCAGAGCTTGCTAAGATCGACCTGAGCCGCTCAATTTCTTTAATGGTGTTTTCGTAATCGGCAACAATCTTGTCCCTTTCCAGACCGGTCAGCCTCTGCAGTCTCATATCTAAAATTGCCTGCGCCTGCGCCTTTGTCAGTGGGAAATCCCCCATCAATCCATTCAGGGCATCTTCCGGGGACTTGGAGCTGCGGATCAATTTTATTATTTTGTCCAGATTGTCAAGGGCAATTTTAAGGCCTTCAAGGATGTGGGCCTTTTCTTCCGCTTTCCTGAGTTCAAATTTCGTTTTTCTTACTGTGACATCCCGTCTGTGCTGGAGAAAAAGGGAAAGAATCCTTGTAAGTTTTAACACCTCCGGCTGGCCGTTGACGATTGCGAGCATGATAATGCCAAAGGTGGATTCCATCGCCGTATGCTTGTACAACTGGTTCAGGATTACCTGCGGGATCTCTCCGCGTTTTACCTCAAGCACTACCCTGATTCCCTCCCTGTCGGATTCATCCCTGAGATCGGACAGGCCTTCAATCTTCTTGTGGCGCACAAGTTCCGCAATCTTTTCAATGAGCCTTGCCTTGTTGACCTGGTACGGCAATTCTGAAATTATGATGCTCTGCCCTCTTTTATTTTCCTCAAAGCCTACTTTTGCCCTCATTTTTACCTTGCCTCTGCCGGTATGATAGGCGTCAATGATCCCCTGTTTCCCGTGAATTGTGCTGCCTGTCGGGAAATCAGGCCCCTTGATCTTTTTCATGAGTTCATTAATCGTAACATCCGGATTTTCTATCATCATCACAAGCCCGTCAACCACCTCTCCGAGATTGTGAGGCGGTATATTGGTGGCCATGCCCACTGCGATCCCCGATGATCCGTTGATGAGCAGGTTAGGCGCCCTTGCCGGCAGGACTACGGGCTCCTGAGTCGTTTCATCAAAGTTGGGAGAATAACCCACTGTATCCTTGTCAATATCAATAAGCAGCTCCTCGGCAATCTTTGTGAGACGCGCCTCTGTGTAACGGTATGCTGCTGCAGGGTCGCCGTCTATGGAGCCGAAGTTGCCCTGGCCGTCGACAAGCATATAGCGCATATTAAAATCCTGCGCCAGCCTCACGAGGGCGTCATATACCGCAGAGTCTCCGTGGGGATGATATTTTTTCAGCACTTCCCCCACAACACCCGCGCATTTGGAATACTTTTTCCCCGGCGTCAGCCCTTCCCTGAGCATTGCATAGAGTATGCGGCGCTGAACGGGTTTGAGCCCGTCTCTCACATCCGGCAGCGCCCTGCCGACAATTACGCTCATCGCGTAATCGAGATAGGAAGTTTTCATCTCCTCTTCAATATTTAAAGTAAGTCTTGCCATTTATTCTCCTTGATATTGCCCGGTAGTGAAACATAAAAGAGTTTCACAGACATTTTTTATTATAAAAAATCTCAATATTATACATGCTTCCGGCATGGAAAATAAAGCGGGCATCATCATGTGTCCGCGCCCCTTGATTTGCAAAGAGCCGCTGAGTTATGCTGGGAGAGTTCGTGTCAATTATGGAAAATAATATTAAAGTTTGCGATGTTTGTGAAAGACCCGCGGATAAATGTACCTGCTGCGCTGAATGCGGACATATCTGCAGTCTCGACTATGGAGAACTTTACTGCCCTGTCTGTTTCCCTGGAAAACAACCTGATGATAAATGATGAATATTTCATGCGTCTTGCCCTTAATGAGGCAGAGGCGGCATTTGCAGAAGGCGAAGTCCCTGTCGGGGCGGTTCTTGTAAAAGAAAACAGGATTATAGTCTCGGCTCATAATAAAAAGGAGGCATCTGCAGACCCGACCGCACATGCAGAACTGACCGTTATCAGGGAAGGAGCAATAAAGACAGGCAATTGGCGTTTAACCGGCGCAACTCTTTATGTAACCAAAGAACCATGCGTCATGTGCGCAGGGGCAATGATTAATGCAAGGCTCGGAAAACTCGTTTACGGGTGCAGGGACGAAAAATATGGAGCAGTAACAAGCCGGTATCAAATAGTTTATGATCCTTTGCTCAATCACCGGGTCAGGGTGGCATCCGGGGTACTGGAAAATGAGTGTGCAGGTATTTTGAAGAGATTTTTTGTAAAATTAAGAGACGGTTCCGGTTAAAAAATACATCTGGAGGAGTGGCCGAGCGGTTTAAGGCGGCGGTCTCGAAAACCGTTTCCCGGTTTCGCCGGGACGCAGGTTCGAATCCTGCCTCCTCCGCCACTGAACCATGCAGGGTTCAGTGGAGGAGCCTGTCCCCGGTGTTGCGTTAAGCCGGGAGTAAACACTGTGGTTGTACAGTGAAAGTTTGTATCATTTTCTTTCACCCTGTCCCTTTGATATCCCGCAGCCCTGTGCCTTTCGCAGGCAGTTACAATTGCTTATTCAAAAAAGTCATGTATAATTTTATAATGAGCTCCACCTGTACGATTATAAAAAATTATATGTTTGAATTTAGCCTGATATTTTGTGTAGAATACGTAGCGGTTTAAATTATTTGATCGCTTTGCATTATAAATCTTGAATTAAAATTCTGGAGGTCGAAATGGCTAAAAAGTATGTCTATTTTTTCGGAGACGGCAAAGCTGACGGCAATGCAAGTATGAAAAATCTTCTTGGAGGAAAAGGCGCAAATCTTGCGGAGATGGCAGGACATCCAAAGCTAAGGCTGCCGGTGCCGCCGGGATTTACCATCACTACCGAGGTCTGCACACTCTATTATAGAAACAACCGCAAATATCCCGGGGAATTAAAAAAGCAGGTAGATACCGCCCTTGCAAGGGTTGAAAAGATAATGGGGAAAAAACTTGGAGACGTAAGTGATCCTCTCCTCGTTTCCGTACGTTCCGGGGCCCGCAGTTCCATGCCCGGCATGATGGAGACAGTATTAAATGCAGGCCTTACAACAAATACAATACCCGGACTTATTAAAAAGACCGGCAATCCCCGTTTTGTTTATGACGCTTACCGCCGCCTGATGATGATGTATTCCGATGTGGTTATGGAAAAGGCCGCGGGGATAGAGCCCAAAACCGAAAACGATGGAATCCGCGGCAAACTTGAACGCGAAATTGAGAAAGTAAAGAAGCAAAAAGGATACAGGAGCGATGTCGATCTCACGGTCGATGACCTCAAAAAGCTTTGTGATAAATTTAAAGCCATTATCAAACAGACACTCAAAAAAGAATTCCCGGATGATCCGCAGGAGCAGTTATGGGGCGGCATCAGCGCTGTTTTCCAGTCATGGATGGGAAAACGGGCCATCTCGTACAGAAGGATAGAAAAAATTCCCGAACACTGGGGAACAGCGGTTAATGTCCAGGCCATGGTCTTCGGTAACACGGGTGACGATTCGGCGACAGGCGTTGCTTTTACACGTAATCCTGCAACAGGAGAAGACATGTTCTTCGGTGAGTGGCTTGCAAATGCACAGGGTGAGGATGTTGTTGCAGGAATCAGGACCCCCAATCCCGTGAACAAGGCGGGGAAGACTGCTGATACAAAACATCTTCATTCCCTTGAGGAAGCAATGCCGAAGATATATAAAGAATTATTCACCTATCAGAAAAATCTCGAGAAACATTATACCGATATGCAGGACATCGAGTTCACCATCGAGAACGGAAAACTCTGGATGCTTCAGACAAGGGTTGGAAAGCGTAACGGACAGGCTGCAATCCGCATGGCGGTTGAAATGGCAAAGCAGAAACTTATCAACCAGGAAACTGCCGTGTTACGCGTCAGGCCGGACCAGATAGACGAGCTACTCCACCCGAGTGTTGATCCTGCTGCTGAAAAAAAGGCTGTTGAACTTGCCAAAGGTCTGCCTGCAGGACCGGGCGGGGCTGAAGGAAGGGTTGTCCTCACTGCCGATGATGCAGAGGCATGGGCAAATAAAGGCGAGACGGTAATCCTTGTAAGAAACGAGACCTCTCCTGAAGATGTCCACGGCATGCACGCTGCAGAGGCTATCCTCACTGCAAAAGGCGGGATGACCAGCCACGCGGCGCTCGTTGCAAGGGGATGGGGTAAATGCTGTATTGTCGGGTGTTCGGAACTGGATATAAACCTCGCTAAAAAACGGGTTAATGTAAACGGCAGAATAATTAAAGAAGGCGACTGGATAACCCTGAACGGAACAAAAGGAAGAGTTTACGAAGGAAAATTAAAACTCCTGTCGGCAAACCCTGAACACAACAAGTGGTATAAAGAGTTAATGACATGGGCTGACCGGATCAGGAGTTTGAAAGTCAGGACAAACGCTGATTCCCCCGATGATTCAACTGTTGCAAGAAAGTTCGGCGCCGAAGGCATCGGACTCTGCAGAACAGAGCATATGTTTTTCGGGCCTGAGAGGATCAAGGCCGTCAGGGAAATGATCCTGTCGGATACCCTGGAAGGAAGGCAAAAGGCGCTTGCCAGATTATTGCCGTTCCAGAGGCGTGATTTCACAGGCATATTCAAGGCAATGAACGGTCTTCCCGTCACCATAAGACTTCTGGATCCGCCTCTCCATGAATTCCTTCCTCACACCGACAGTGACCTGAAAGAGCTCGCAAAAGATATGGGGGTCAAGTTCAGCCAACTGGATGCAAAGAACAAGTCACTCCATGAGTTTAACCCGATGCTCGGCCACCGCGGCTGCCGTCTTGGTGTAACCTATCCTGAGATTTACGCTATGCAGGCCAGGGCTATTATGGAAGCCGCCTGTGAGCTTAAAAAGAAAAAGGTCAAAGTTATACCTGAAATCATGATACCTCTCGTAAGTCATGTTAAAGAATTCGAGGCAATGAAAGAGGTAGTTGTGTCGGTAGCAGAAGAGGTGCAGCAAAAATGCAAAGTAAAAGTTGCATACACAGTAGGAACAATGATTGAATTACCGCGCGCCTGTATAACCTCTGATGAAATTGCAGCAGTTGCTGATTTTTATTCATTCGGCACAAACGACCTTACACAGACAGTGTACGGTCTTTCAAGGGATGACGCCGGAAGATTCCTTCCGTACTATGTGGAGAACGGGATTCTCGAAGAAGACCCCTTTATTTCCATTGACATTGACGGGGTCGGCTCTTTCATGAAAATAGCGGTGGAAAAAGCAAGGAAGGTCAGGAAGGATCTCAAGCTTGGAATATGCGGCGAGCACGGGGGAGAACCGAAGTCTGTCGAGTTCTGCCACAACATCGGACTCGATTATGTAAGCTGTTCCCCTTACAGGGTTCCTATAGCAAGATTTGCGGCAGCCCAGGCCCAGCTCAAAAACAAAAGAAAGAAATAAATATTTATCTGATCCGGTTTTCACAAAAAAGCGGTTCTCATTTAAGAGAGCCGTTTTTTTATCAGGGAACGGATATTTGTTTTCATACGACTTATGATTTGGTATACTTAAAAATATAAATCAAATTAGGGCATTTAAGAACTATGGAGAAAAGAGATAACAGCAGGATAGTCGACAGCCTGGATGCTGAAATAATTTCGGGGAGCGGGAGTTACCCCGGTATTATTATGAATTTTTCCGAAAAAGGTCTGTACATAGTGACTGCTACGGCAAATAGTATAGAGGACATTGCCCCTTCAACAGCGCTTGAGCTTAAATGCAACCTCCCCTCCGGTGAAAAAATAAGCCTTAATTGTAAAGTCAAATGGTTTCAGACAAAAACCTCTCCTCACGGCATATCATTCAGCATGGGCATGGGTATCCTGGATCCCCCTGAAGGATATAAGGAATTTATACGGACACTCAAATAACCCTCTTTTGTCGTAACCGTTCACGGGTTATATTTGTCAGTATTCAACATTAAACACTGCAACGGAAAGACTGAAATCCCCTCTTGAGAGGGGAAAACTGATAAACTGCCCCTGCACCCTGTGAACGGTTACCTTTTATCCTTCACTCCGGATTATAACGACTTTTTACGAATTCATCGGGAATATTAATTTCTTGCATCTTTTATCAAAAACGTGTTAAAACCTTCTATGTCCAAAAAGATCATTATTGACATCGAGACAATCGGAAGAGATTTCGACTCTTTTGATGAAGCATCCAAAGAATATATCCTCAAGTTTACAGAGACGGAGGAAGATATCAGTGCGGCCAAAGAAGGCCTTAGCTTCTCCCCTCTCACGGGTGAGATTGTCGCAATCGGAATGCTCAACCCCGACACGAACAGGGGCGCAGTATATTACCAGTCTCCGGGAGCGCCCCAGGACCCTGTTGATGAAGAAGGGATTGCATATGTTGCCGACACTGAAGCAGGGATACTTAAGAGGTTCTGGGAGGCTGTAAAATATTATGACCAGGTGATAACGTTTAACGGCAGGGGATTTGACGCTCCCTTTCTCATATTGCGGTCGGCAATAAACAAAATACAGCCGACCAAAGAGCTTATGCCCAACCGTTACAACCTGTCGCATTGCGACCTGATTGATACGCTGACATTCTATGGTTCCGTGCGGAGAAAATTCAGCCTCCACATGTGGTGCAAAGCCTTTGGAATAAAGAGTCCGAAAGAGGAAGGCGTCACAGGACACGAAGTGCCCGAACTTTTTAAACAGCGGCAATACCTTACAATCGCCAGATACTGTGTTGGGGATCTGTATGCTACGAAAGATCTGTTTGAGTATTGGGAGAAGTTTGTTAAATTCTCACCGGGGGGGTGACTTAAATGAGGAAGACTGCCCTTATAGTCGGCGGCAGCCGGGGAATCGGACGTGCCGTATCTTTACGCCTTGCCCGTTCGGGGTTTGATATCTGCCTGACCTACAAGAGCAGCCATAAAGCTGCTGAAAATGTAAAAACAGAGATAGAAACACTGGGAAGGTCGTGTGATTTAATAGCCTTTGATGTCTCAAGCTATGATGAAACAGAAGCGGCTTTGGCTCCGATAGTAGAGAAATCTGCACCGCATGTGCTGGTCTACAACTCTGGAATTGCCAGGGATAATCTGCTTGTATGGATGACCAGAAAGGAATGGAGTTCGGTTCTTTCTACAAATCTGGACGGATTTTATAACGTTACCCGTACTGTTTTGTTTTCTATGCTCAGGGCTAGAAAAGGCCGGATTGTCGTTGTTTCATCAGTCTCAGGCGAGATAGGCCAGGCCGGACAGGTCAACTACGCTGCTTCTAAAGCAGGGCTGATTGGAGCGGCTAAATCCTTAGCACGTGAGGTCGGTAAAAAAAATATACTTGTAAATGTCGTTGCACCGGGCTTCATTGAGACAGAAATGACGGAAGATATTCCCAGAGATCAAATTTTACCTTTGATTCCCGTTAACAGGTTAGGCAGGGTTGAAGATGTGGCCGCTGTCGTCAACTTTTTATCTACTGAAGAGGACATGTACATACATGGGCAGGTCATCGGAATTAACGGCGGGATGGCAATGTAGTTTTATTATTCCTGTATTAACCTTAATAATGCATAAACATGCCGGGTAAGTCTGCCCGCTACAGACTCTATTTAACAGAATTTAACAGATAAAAAATGGAAAAATACGACGATATAGTGGTGGGCAGCGGTATAAGCGGGATGACAATGGCCCTTATCCTCGGTATGAACGGCCGCAAGGTGCTGCTGCTGGAAAAAAACCCTCGTATCGGCGGGGCTGTGGCACGGTTTTACAAAAAAGGCATTCCTTTTGATACGGGTTTTCATTTTACGGGGGGACTTCAAAAAGGCGGAATATTATACGAGCTCCTGACTGCCCTGGGAATCCGTGACTTAATCCAGCCGGCATTCTTATCCGGGGACCATGCCATCTGTTGTATATTCGAGACAGAAAACAGGCAATACAAAATTCCTTATGGAATCGGGAATGTAAAAAAGAAATTAAAAGAATATTTTACAGGTGAAGCATCCGCAATCGATGGCTATTTTGATAAAGTCGAGCATGTGTGTGCTCAGACTCCATCAATGAACCTGCGCACACTTACAACCCGGCATCAGTCCCTGGAAGAGGATTTTATCTCACTGGATGAAATGCTGGGCAGGCTGACACGGAATCCTTTGTTAAAAGCCGTATTATCCGGGTTTGCAACGTGCTACGGTGTTAAACCGGAAGAAATTTCATTTGCGGACCACAGCAGGATATGTCTCGGTTTTTTTGAGTCGATTGCCCATGTCAAGGGCGGCGGCGGCGCATTTGTTAAGGCCTTTGAGACAAAATTCAGGGATTTTGACATCAATATCCGCTGTAATGATTTTATAGTGGACCTGGCCGGTATTCATGATAAAAAGGTCGGCAGCTTTATACTGAGTTCAGGAGAAGAGATTTCATCTGATAACTGTATTTTTACAATACATCCCAGGGAGATATTAAGTATTCTGCCGGAAAAGCATTTGAGCCGGGCATTTATCAACCGGGTTAACCTGTTTGAGTCGTCAATAGGATTCTTTTCGGTTTTTGCGGTCCTGGAGTCCGGGTTTGAGGAACCGGATTTTGATGATACCATATTTTCCATTTTGCCGGGTTGCGACTTAAATCAGCTTTTGGATCCGGCATACACCGGCACACCGGCCCTATTGCTTATCAAGTCTGTGGAGCAGGTCGGCGGGGAAAACCGTAAAACAATTGTTGCCCTGGAACCGTCTTTCCCGGAACATGTTAAGGCATGGAAGGATTCGCAAACGGGAATGAGACCGCAGGAATATCAGGATTACAAGAAAACAAGGGTTGACGCCGTATTGAAACGCATATTCAGGCTCTTCCCGGAATATAAAAACAGCCTGAGGGTTCTTGATTCGGCGTCCGTGCTTACTTTCAGAGATTATCTGAATAATTATGACGGCTCGGCTTACGGAATAAAACAGAAGCTGAACCAGTTTAATGTTATAGGACAGCTTCCATTGCGAAATTTATATGCTGCCGGACAGAGTTCACTTTTGCCCGGTCTGCTTGGAGCAATGTTATCCTCTTTTATTGTCGCCGGGTCTATTCTGGATGAGGATACGTACAATAAGTTTTTGTTAAAGAATTTATGCTGATGAAAAGAGTGGTAATAACAGGAGTCGGAGCTGTTACTCCCCTTGGGGGCAGCGTCCATTCACTTATAGACGGCATAGAGTCAGGGAAAAGCGCTGTCCGCTTTATGGATGAATGGTCCTGTTACTGCGGGATGAACAGTCATGTAGCTGCCCCTGCGGAGCTTAAGGATGAGAAAAATATCCCGCGCCAAAAAAGGCGTACTATGGGAAGAATGAGTATTTTTGCTGTCCAGGCTGCTGAACAGGCGCTTAACGATTCGGGAATAAATCTGCCCTATATACCATCAGGCCGGATGGGCTGCATCATAGGCTCTACCACGGGGAGCGCTAATAGTATTAATAATGCATTTAACATATTGATAACGGACAAAGACATGAGCCGGCTTCCATCAGGCATGTTTTTTCAATGCATGTCTCATACCGCAACAGCTAATGTGGCGCAATATTTTGGCTTAACGGGATATGTACTAGCAACGTCATCCGCATGCGCTTCTTCTCTCCAGGCTATCGGCACAGGCTATGAATTAATCAGCCTTGGGAAGCAGGATGTCCTGTTGTGCGGGGGGACTGAGGAGCTTCACCCGGTGGTAACCGGTTCTTTTGATGTTGTATTTGCGACATCGGTGAAATACAACAGGTCTCCCCACAAAACCCCGAGACCTTTTGATAAAGAAAGGGACGGACTCGTATGTGGAGAGGGGAGCGGTATCCTGGTCCTGGAGGAATATAAACATGCTCTCCGCAGAAATGCTAAAATTTATGCTGAGATTATCGGCTACAGCACTTGCGGAAGCGGTTCTCGTATAAGCCAGTCGGACGAAAAATCAATCATTCAATGTATAAGCGAAGCATTGAAAGACGCTAAAGTCTCCCCCGGCGAAATAGACTATATAAATGCTCATGCTACAGGGACGCTTCAAGGGGACAAGGAAGAAGCCGGAGCCATCAGGGGGGTCTTTGGCTGCTCTGTTCCGGTAAGCAGTTTAAAGGGCTACATAGGTCATACACTGGGTGCATCCGGGGCAATTGAACTTATCGCTTCTTTAATAATGATGGAAAAGGGGATTATTTACCCGACGTTAAATCTGGATGAAGCCGGCCCTGACTGCCGGGGTATTGACCATGTTACGAAACCTTTAAGAAAGGAATTAAATGCGATATTAAAAAACGGCTTTGCCTTCGGCGGTGTTAATGCAGCGCTGGTTTGCAGAAAATATAATAATTCTTCTCAGGATTTTGTATTATAATAAGCCGTACTCGCAGTTATTCTATATAAGTGTCTGACAGATCAATAATATTTCAATGCCCTGGGGAGGGAAAAATGACTGAGCAGGAAATTGTTGATATTACAAACAAGGTATTTGAAGAATCCTTTGAGATAGAAAAAGAAAAGTTGAAACCCGGGGCGCACATATTTACCGACCTGGGGCTGGACAGCCTTGATATAGTTGATTTGGTTGCCGCATTGCAAAAAAGTTTCGGAATTAACATACGGAATGAAGAAGAAGTCAGAAACATCCGTACTATTCAGGACATCTACAGTCTTATTATTAAACTGAATAAGAAAAGAAAATGAGAGGGAACTCCTTTCGAGATGAAAAATTTTAAAATTTATTCTCTGAACTTATATTTTTATTTTCTCTTTATAATTTATTCCCTGATATTCATTCCGGCCGTTACACTTATCCTCGGTTCCTGTTCGTTATTTAAATCAAGCCGCTGTCGACTCAGGAGGTGCCGTCGCGCCATCAGTTGGTACGGGAAGGGCACTACGTTAATTCCCTTTCCATTCATAAGGCTTATCTATGAAAATCATTCAGATGATAATATCCCGGAGCCGTATATATTCGTCTGCAACCACAGGTCTGCATCAGACGCCTTCCTGATGTCCGTGCTGCCTCATGAAGCTGTGCAGGTCGTGAACATATGGCCTTTCCGGATTCCGGTTCTCGGTTTCTTTGCCCGGAAGGCAGGCTATCTGAATATAAGGAAGATGCGGCCTGAAGATTTTTTTGAGAAGGCCATGGGATTACTGAGGGAAAGGGTCTCGATAATATTTTTCCCGGAGGGAACGCGGCGCCCGCACGGAAAACCGGGTCATTTCCATGGTGCGGCCTTTCGTCTTGCATTAAAATCAAAGGCGACCATAGTGCCGCTCTGCATCTCCGGGAATGAAAACATTCCACCCAGAGGCTCGCTTCTTTTAAGACCCGGGACAATCAGAATACGCAGGCTGCCTGCCGTTACATGGACGGACTATGGGGAAATGACCATATTTTCATTGAAAAACAGGGTGCGGGAGATTATCGGCAATGAACTGTCCCTTATGGAGAGCAGGGCATGACGGATTTTTACAAATACAGGGGGATTGAATTTGAAGGGCCTGACGAAATAAAACGGGTACAGGAAACGATGTTCAGAAGCCATCTTGGTTATATTGCCAAAAATTCTCCTTATTACAGCAGAACACTGAGGGGCCATGATCCGGAAAATATATCTCTTGATAACCTGGGCGATCTGCCGTTTACCGATAAATCCGATCTTGAAAGGTACAATGATGAACTGCTTGCAGTCCCCATGTCCAAAATTACGGACATAGTTTTATCATCCGGAACCACGGGCAAACCTACGAGGATCATGTACACGGAAAACGATCTGAAACGCCTCGCATACAACGAGGAGATATCATTTGCGGGATGCGGAATTACCGCGGAGGACATCGTCCTGCTCACGTGCACAATGGACAGATGCTTTATTGCCGGGCTGGCTTACTTTTTAGGGGCGCAGCAGCGGGGGGCCGCTGTTATCAGAAACGGCCTGAGCAGTTTTGCAAGCCACATGGAGATTATCCGGAGGATGAAGCCTACCGTGATTGTCGGTGTTCCGTCATTTCTGTATAAGTTGGGCCGGTTCCTGCAATCCGGGGGTATGGAGCCGAAAGAAACCCCTGTAACCAGGCTCGTCTGCATCGGTGAGCCGGTCAGGGACGATGCGCTCTCGCTTCTGAAAATGGGACAGTACCTGGAAGAAATGTGGCCGGCGGATATATATTCAACATATGCCTCTTCCGAGACAATAACGACATTTTGTGAATGCACTGCAAAAAAAGGCGGGCACCTGCACCCCGAACTGGCGATTGTTGAAATAATCAATGACAGGGGAGAGGCGCTGCCTCCGGGAGAAACAGGGGAAATAGTAGTTACGCCCCTGTCGGTGGAAGGGATGCCCCTGCTGAGGTTTAAAACAGGTGATGTCGGTTTCCTGATTGATGAACCCTGTGAATGCGGAAGACATTCAACCCGTCTCGGACCTATAATCGGGAGGAAGAAACAGATGATCAAATACCGGGGAACGACTCTGTATCCCCAGGCCGTATATTCCGTCCTGGATGAGATTCCGGAGGTCAGTGATTATTATATTACCGTACACAGCGATTTTGATCTCTCTGATATATTGAATGTTTATGTGTCGCTGAGCAAGGGCGGCAGCGCCTGTCCGCCGGACAGGATCAGGGAGAGGCTTCAGGCAAGGCTGCGCGTAAGCCCCGATGTTTTAATCTGCACTGACGAGGAGGTCAAAAAACGGATACTGCCTGCATCCTCCCGTAAAATAAACCGCTTTATAGACAGGAGAAACAATTAAAATGATGAGATGCCGGAATCGCATATACGGAGCGGAGTTCTCTGCAAAAGAGATAGAAGAGACAGCCGCAGGCAGCGGGCTCCTGTCCATGGAGATCGAGTTTAACCGCGAGTGCAACTTCAACTGCATTTACTGTTATGTACAAAACGATTCAAACGGCAGGGAAGAATTGACCATGGAGGAGAGCCGTGATGTAATCATGCAGGCAGGAGAACTGGGCGCAAAAAAGATTATTATCCTCGGCGGGGAGCCTATGCTTTATCCGCACATAATGGAAATGATCCGGTTCATAAAAGAGTTCGGCATGGAGATAGAGCTTTTCACCAACGGAACGAACATCACGCAGTCTGCTGCAAAGACACTGTCTGATTCCGGGGTCGTAGTCGTGCTGAAAATGAATTCCCTTGATGAGAACCTCCAGGATGTTTTCTCAGGCAGTAAGGGGGCATATAAGTATATTCAGGAGGCATTCAATAATCTCAGGGAAGCGGGTTATCCCCATACAACCCCGCTCGGGATCAGCACGATCATATGCCGCCGGAACATAGACGAACTCGTTGAAATGTGGCAGTGGATGAGGGATCAGAAGATTACCCCCTATATCGAGATGATTACCCCGCAGGGAAGGGCAAGTGAAAACGGCCTCCTGGAGGTTGAACCCCACAGGGTAAAGGAGCTTTTTTACAGGATTGCCCGAATCGACAGGGAAAAATACGGCTGTTCCTGGAATCCGCAGCCCCCGCTTGTAGGCGGACAGTGCCTGAGACACCGGTTTTCATGCGTGGTAAATGCCTATGGAGATGTCCTGCCGTGCGTAGGCGTTACCATACCGGTCGGTAATATAAGGGAAGGCGGGCTCTCTGATATTCTCAAAGACAGTGAGGTCATCCGCGACCTGAGAAATTACAAAAAAACCATAAAGGGACCCTGCGGAAGATGTGAAAACCGGAATGAATGTTACGGATGCCGCGGGGCAGCCTATCAAGTGACCGGTGATTACCTGGCTTCCGACCCGTCATGCTGGAAAAATCTGGATAAACAGGATGAAATCATTCGTCTTCCCTTAAAGGCTTCCCGGCTTGTACCGCACAAGCCGCCTATGCTTATTGTAGACGAATTAACTGAAGTCAGCGAAAGATCGTCAGTGTCGGAATTGCGGATTCCGGAAGATTCAATATTAATCGAAGACGACGGTAAAATCGGCGATGTCTTTTACCTGGAAATGGTTGCGCAATCCGTTGCCGCATTAAATGGTTTCAAGAATATGAAAAACGGGGAATCTTCGATAAAAGGCTTTTTGCTGGGAATAAAGAATCTGGAGATTTTAGGCGGCGCCTCGGCAGGGGACAAACTGCGTGTGCGCACCTGTGAAGTCGCAAAGCTTGATGAATTCGGTATTGTAAAAGGAGAGGTATTTAAGGGAGATGATTTAATTGCCAGGGGTGAGATTAAGGTCTGGCATAGTAATGAGGCAAATGAGAGCTGAAAAAAAAACATTCATTCTGTTTCTGGGTATCCTCGTCTATGTTTTGATTGTCCCTTTATATCCCGGTACGGCAGGCGGCGAATTACCCGGGGATACCGCGGCAGCCCCTGCCGGAGAGAATAAAGAGGCAAAAGAAGAGAATGAATACGGGGCATCCGGTATATCCCGTCTGCTGCTTCAACTGGGAGAAAAGCTCTCTGATATTAACAGCATAAAGACAGACTTTGTTCAGGAAAAACACTTGGCCATATTCAAAAACAAGATAATTATAAAAGGAAGAATGTATCTGCGGAAACCCGGCAAGATCGCCTGGCATGTTGAGGAGCCCATTAAATATAAACTCCTCATTACGGATAAAGTTATCCGGCAGTGGGATGAAGATACAAACGAGATAAACGAAATATCCGGAAACAGTATTTTCTGGAATATAATAGACCAGATGACAGTATGGTTTTCCGGCAATTATATCTCCCTCCTGGAAAATTATGATGTGCATATTAAAAAGCAGCGGCCTTATGTGCTTGAATTCATTCCCAGGGGAAAAAGCATCGCAAAAAAAATTATTAAATCCATCACCGTTACATTCAGGGAAGATGCAAGATACCTGAAACAGATAGAGTTCCGGGAGATCAAGGGTGACACCACAGTGATCATCCTTGAGAACACTGTATTAAATGCCCCTCTTGATGACAGTTTTTTCAGGATAAACAAGAGTGTTCGATAAATATTTTCCACTCATTTATGATTTCGTGAAAAACAGGAGACTTCCGGTATTCGCGGCAGCCATATTTTTAATAGCAGCTTCCGGTATCGGATTTTTTTTTGACAAATTCGACGGCAGCGTCGAATTAATGCTCCCGGACGATATAAATATCAGGCGCAATATTGATTTCTTCAGGGACTCCAATTTTTCCGATAAAATTGTTATTTCCCTCGGCCTTAATTCAAAAGAGAAAAACAGGAAAGATCTTTTCCGGGCAGCGGAACAATTAAGCGCTTCTCTGAACCCGCCCTTGTTTACAAAAACAATCACAGGCTTTCAGGGTATGGACATAATGGACGGGATTTTTTTTTCTGATTACATTCCCCGGGTAATTACCGAAGAAGAACTGTCATTCATTGACAGCCTGATAAACCCGGACAGTATCTCCGAAAGACTCCGGGGAATTTACAGGCAGATGTTAAGTCCCCAAAGCATTTTCATGTCATCAATGATTTACTCCGATCCCCTCGGGCTCAGACTTCTCCTGCTTGACAAACTGAACACACTGAAAGCATTCACGGAATATAACGTCAATATGGAAGACGGGCATTTTATCAGCAGAGACGGGCGACATACCATGGTTATTACACAGACACCCGTCCGGGTGACGGATGCCTCCGGCTCCAGAGAGCTTCTGACTGCCCTGAATGAAAAAATAGCACGCCTGCCCGATTTTATTTCCGCCGACATCATAAGCGCGCATTTGCACACCATAAGTAATGAAAAGGTAATCAAACACGATATCCGCCTGGCCGTTATCATTGCTGCAGCCGGTTTCCTGCTATTATTTCTTGTTGTCTTTCGCGACATCAGGGCCATATATATTTTCCTTATCCCCTCGGCAGCGGTTCTTATATCAATCAGCCTGTCAGGCATCTTCATGGGAAGACTTTCTTTATGGGTAATCGGCCTGGGCACCGTGATCGCAGGCATAGCAGTGGATTACGGCATCCATATATATGTAGCAGTCCGCAACAACGGACGGGAAGCGCATGTTATCAATCACATAGCAAAGCCGGTATGCATGGGCGCTCTGACAACATCAGGTATTTTTTTCGCATTATTCTTCTCCAGGACACCGGGTTATCATCAGCTCGCCTTTCTCTCGGTTCTGAGCATTTCGCTGTCGCTTTTATCAGCCCTTTTTATTCTGCCTCATTTATTATCAACGAAAGGCCCTTCATTTAATTTTACTTCAGCCCCGGAAGCATCGCACAAAGGTCCCAACAGGTATCATAAACTGATTGCCGTGCTCTGGGTCTTTTCTGTTTGTGTAACTTTCTTTATGGCTTTCAATGTAAGGTTTGACAGTAATATTCAGCAATTGGACGGGAGCGAACCGGCGGTTTTGCAGGCAGAAGAAAACTTCAGGAAGACATGGGGAGATGAAGGCAATCGCGCTTTTTTTGTCGTACCGGGAAAGAGTTATGAAGAGGCGCTTGAAATGAACGACAGGATATATCAGGATGCCGTTAAAGCCGTGGGCGCTGAAAATTTTTCGAGTCTTGCCGTAATATGGCCCTCGAAAAAAACACGGCTGAAAAAACTGAACAGATGGAAAGAGTTCTGGAGACAGGGCAGGGAAGAAAAGCTGAGAAGGCTGATAAAAGAAGAGGGAGCAGGGTACCGGTTCTCCGCGTCCGCATTTTCTCCGTTCTTTGATAATTTATATCCGGACACATCCGTGAATAATGGAACGGGCGATGATAATATTCCCCTGGTTTTTAAAGAAAGATTTGTCCGGGAAAGAGAAGACGGTGTGAGGATACTGTCGTTCTTCCCTGATGAGAAGAAATATGTGGATGCATTATCTGAATTGATCGGAAATTATCCGGGAACATTCCTGGTATCACGCAAGCTGTTGTCCCGGTCCATATCCGCTTCCACTTCTTCGGAAGCGAAATATTTGACGGTAATTGCCTCATCATTTATTGTTTTGCTGACTCTTTTATTCCTGAAGAATCTCAGGAGGGCGCTGATCGCACTGGTGCCGGTGCTTACAAGCGTTTTATGGCTCATGGGTTTTATGTACCTGTCCGGCATTACATTGAATATCGCAAACCTGTTTGCCGGCATAGTCGTAATGGGGCTTTGCATTGATTACGGCATATTTATGACCTATAACTATCAGCATAATTTAAGAAAAAATGCTATACTATCAATCTCGATTTCTGCTGTCACTACCCTTATCGGAGCGGGAGTTTTGCTTTTTACCAAACATCCTGCATTGTTTTCCAGCGGGATAACCCTGTTCATGGGTGTGCTGGCAGGATATATTTCTGCTATTTTTATTATTCCGTCTCTGATGAAAATTTTACCTGCTCAGGCAGAGAAAGAACAATGCGGTTAATAATTGGCCTTATTGTCGTGTTATTTATTGCAGGGTGCAGCAGCATACCGTTTAAAGAAACCGGTTACGTCCCTATTGACCATGAAGATCCTGCAGCCGTTGCTGAACGGTACAAAAATAACATACCTGAATATATACGGATAATTAATACAATGGTCGTGGAGTATAACTGGAAAAAGTTTTCATGTCTGGGGGTTATTGATATAAACACCACGGCGGGGACATATGCTGCTGCCTGCCTCAACCCGACAGGCATGAAACTGTTTGAATTGTCCGGCAACAGGGAGGGGATGGACGGATACTCTGTGACGGGTGAATTCCCACATAAAGAAGCCTTTGCCGGTATAATCGGAGAAGACATACAACGGATTTATTTTGATTTGGCTCCTCCGCTCTCAGCGACGGTAAAAAGAAAAAAATATGAGATTGTCTTCAGGCTTGAATCAGGTCCGGGAGCTACAGAGTATGTGTTTGCCGGTGCGGACGCCTACCTGGTAAAAAAAAACTATTACGAAAACAATCATTTAAAATGGAGGGTCTCTTATTATGAGTATAAAGAAAAGGCCGGCGGGATATACCCCGGGGGCATCATCTTTAATGATTTTCTCTATGGATACACTGTTACACTCAGGTTAAAGGAAATCCTGAATTGAAAAATATCAAAAAGGCAATTGCAGAGTGCATGTCGGACTTTCAGGCGGCTGAAAACGGGGGCCTTAATGCCTGCTTTGTATTTCCGGAGGATTTTATAGGCTTTCAGGGACACTTTCCGGGCAACAAGATATTGCCGGGTATCTGTCAGATACAATGCGTCTTGAATATGCTTGAGAAATGGGGAAAAAAGCGCGTCGTGCTGAAAGAAGTTGTCCTGGCAAAATTCCTGTCACCTGTTTCCCCGTTGGAAAAAGTGATGTGTGCCTGTAATATCATTAATGCCCCGGACAGGGATATCACCCTTAAAGCATTCTTTAACAAAGACGGCAGGAAAATTGCCGAAGTGAAATTAAGGGTCAGGTTTGAGCGGGAGACAAATGAAAAATAAGCGGGGGAGAGGAGCATATTTCAAACGGCATGAGGATGGGCCTGATCCGATTGTCGTTGAAATTAAAAGGCGGGTTCACTTCAGCGAAATAGACCTTATGGCATTTGTATGGTACGGAAGATACACGGCTTATTTTGAAGAGGGGGCAGAGGCGCTGGGCAGACAGTGCGGCCTGTCGTACAAGGATTTTCAGGAGGCGGAATTACGCGCCCCCCTTGTCAAATATCATGTTGATTTTCACAGGCCGCTGCGGCTTGACGAGGAGTTTACGATCCGGACCGTTTTAGTATGGGATGAGGGGGCGCGCCTGAATACTGAATACTTTATATTAAAAAATGACGGAAGCCTTGCAGCCAGCGGTTATACCGTGCAGTTGTTTATTGATGTAAAATCCGGTGAGGTCAGCCTGACGTCTCCTGCCCTGCTGGAAAAATGCCGCAGAAGGTGGAAGGCAGGAGATTTCGGTCAACTTAAAAAGTAAAATTAACCGCGAAGGATAAAAAGATGAGAGCAGTTGTTGTTTCATGTAATATGGTAACACCTTATGGATTGGGCGCAGATGCGTGCTGGGACGGCATCATGTCCGGTCAAACCGCTATCTCCAGGCTCGGCAGATTTAATACAAACGCCTTCCATGCCGATTGTGCGGCCACGGTTGATAACCTGGAATATCTCCGGAAAGAATCTCTTGTTATGCAGATGCTGAGGTCCCTGTTTGACAGTGTCCCGGTCCCGATACCAAGAGATGCAAGGCTTATGATGGCAACAATAAAAGGAGAGATCGACCTGCTCGAAAAATCGCTTCTTCAGGGTACCGGAGATGCATCAAGCTGTAATCTGGGGCATCTGCTTAAAAAAGTCGCGGATATTACCGGTGTTGAAGACCGGGGGATAATCGTCTCTGCTGCCTGCGCTTCCTCTACAGCGGCCGTGGCCAGGGCTGCGGCAATGATCCGGGAGGAACACTGTGACTGTGCGCTGGTAGTTGCATGCGACAGCGTAACGGAATTTCTTTTTTCAGGTTTCTCTGCATTAATGGCGCTGGACAAATCCGGCGCCAGGCCTTTCGACAAAAACAGAAACGGATTAACCATAGGGGAAGCAGCGGCATTTGCACTGGTAATGAGTGAAGAAAGGGCAAAACAGGAAAAAAGGGAAATCGTGGGCAGGATAACAGGCTGGGGACTGAGTGACGATGCCTATCACATGACAAGACCCTCAAGTGACAGTGCGGGAAGGGTGCTGGCTATAAAAAAAGCCTTAAAGAATGCAGGCATTGACCAGAACTCCATCGGTTTAATCTCTGCACACGGAACCGGCACAGTTTATAACGATGCTATGGAGATTAAGGCATTTGATGCAATTTTCAATAACAAACCACCTGTATATTCAATAAAAGGAGCTATAGGCCACACAATGGGAGCAGCAGGTCTTGTTGAAATGATAATAGCCCTGAGGGGCCTGAAAGAGGAGACAGTCCCTCCGACAGTCAATCTTAAAGATTGTGAAGAAGACGCTCAGGCGTGGGTATCATCCGGGTCCCGCAGTGTAGATAAAGAGAAAATGGCTCTTATAACCAGTGCAGGATTCGGAGGAATAAACGCAGCGTTGATTTGTCATAAATAGATTAAGATATGGTTACCGTCAATGGCATAGGATGGATTAATAAAGCGGAATATGGCTGTATTCTGAGAAATATCAGGATTGCATATGATGATAAGTCACGTTTAAAAAAAGAAATATTTACCTCTTCTTATAAGAACTTCGGACGAATAGACAATGCCTCCAGGATAACCTGCTATGCAGCCGCCCTTGCGCTGAAAGATGCAGGGATTGAATATTCGCAGAACCGGAAACAGGACATCGGGGTTATAGGGACCAATAGTCGGGGCTCTCTTGAAACCGATATTAATTATTTCATGGACTACATAGACAGCAACCGGACATCATCAAGAGGGAATCTTTTTATTTATACCCTGCCGACAAGCCCGCTGGGCGAGGCCGCGATACGTTTCGGGCTGCAGGGGCCGCTGCTCTATATCGCTGCATCGGATAATTCCCTGTTGCCTGTGATAGAGACCGCCGCTGAAATGATCCTTCTTGATGAATCGACTGTAATGCTCGCCGGAATGAGCAGGGAAGAGGAAGCGGTTTATTTTGTTCTAAAGAAAGATTCCGGTTCAGGACAGGATGTTTTGTGTAATGTTGAGACGGCAATGTCAATATTAAGAGGGAGCCGGGCATTGGATGAAATGCTGAAAGAATTTTCAGTCCTCGGGAAAGGCGAGAACCAATAGTGAAAATAAAATTTGTTTATCCACTGTGGCCGAAACTGAGCAGGCAGACGGAATTTCATCTGCCCCCGCACGCCCCTGTTTGTGTGGCGGCCGCAATCCCCGGCGAAGTCGAGGTTGTTTTTTTCGATGAAAACGTGCAGGAGATTGACTTTAGTCCGGATGCCGACATGGTAGCCATATCCGTTTTGCTTACCTGCCAGATTCCACGCGCATGGGAGATTGCGGACCGTTTCAGGAATATGGGCATTCCGGTCATTTTCGGCGGTATTGCCGCAATGCTGCATCATGAGGAAACCCTGGATCATGCGGATTCGGTATTTCTCGGCGAGGTCGAGGGACGTTTTGAAGAAATTATTAATGACCTGAATAATAAAGGGTTAAAGAAGGTATATGACTACATGCATAATTATCCTGATATGGACCTGATCGGTCCAGCCAGGCGGAGCATCCTGAGTCGTGATTTGTACAATTACAGAGGGGTACAGATGGTTGACCTTGTTCACGCTTCCCGCGGCTGCAGGTTCAACTGTTTCCCATGCTGCACTCCTTATCTGGGGGGGCGTAATTTCAGGCCCAGGAATATTAAATCGGTTGTTGAAGAGCTGGAGCAGATAGACAACGGCCGCCTGTTTTTTGTTGATAATTCCCTTGCCCAGGATGATGAATGGGAAAAGGAATTATTCAGGGCATTAATCCCGTTGAATAAGAAATGGATATCTCACCCTATCAAAGATGATGATGAGATACTGGACCTTGCGGCAGAGGCCGGCTGCTGGTATGTATACCAGGCGATTATGGATACATCGGATCACATAAGACAGAGGGTGAGAAGGCTGAAGGAGCGCGGGATCGGTGTCGAGGGGACGATTATCCTGGGGATGGACGATCATGACGAAGATTATATAAAGCGGCTCGTGGATTTCCTTGTTGAGATCGAACTGGACCTGGCCGAATTTACAGTGCTGACTCCCTTTCCGCATACTCCCATCAGGGAGGTACTGGAGAAGGAGAACAGGATTTTACATAATGACTGGTCGCGATATACAAGCGGAGAAGTTGTATTCAGGCCGGCAAAGATGAGTGTGGACAAATTGCAGGAGATGTTTTATTACGCGTGGGATACTTTTTACGTCAAAGAAAGCCGGGAAGTCAAGATGGCAAAACTGTTCATGAACGTAATGAAAAAAGAAAGAAACGACTTCACGCCCGGAAGAAACCGGTCAGGCAGGAAAAATTGGACATCCCGCAACAGGGCCTGGAAGCAGCCATGAAGATATTGCTGATTTCATCCAATACATCCGTGTCGCCATACCCTGTCTATCCTCTGGGAGCCAGTATAATTGCAGCAGCTCTGACTGCTGCCGGTCACGAGGTAAGGCAATTTGATTTCCTCCGGGAAAATAGTTCATTAGATGCGCTTGGAGAGGAGATTAAAAATTTTCAACCGGGTTTGACCGGCATTTCCATCCGTAATATCGACAATGTCAATATTGTAAACGAAAAATATTACATCGATACTGTCAGGGATATAGCAAACAAAATAAGGGAAGTTTCGGATATAAAAATAATTCTGGGAGGATCGGGGTTTTCTCTTGTTCCCGATTTAATCATGCAAACGACAGGCGCTGATTACGGAATTACCGGGGAAGGTGAATCACTGATGGTCGAGTTTGCCGGTAACGCGGCTAAAGGAATATTCCCGGAAGAGCGTATTATCGGATCCGGCAGCAGGCTCCCGGGATGTGACTTTGTTCCGGCAAAATATGATGACCGGCTGATTGAATTTTATCTGCGCAGCGGAAATATGGCCTCCATACAAACCAAACGGGGATGTACCCGCGAATGTGTGTACTGCACATACCCGGTTCTGGAAGGCTCTAAAATCCGCCAGAGGGACCCGCGTTCGGTTGTTGATGATATTGAACTGCTTTCACGGAAGCATAAGGCAAAATATATCTTCTTCGTGGATTCGGTATTTAATGACGATGAAGGCGCTTACCTTGATTTATTGGGGGAAATGGCAAGACGTAAAGTGAGCATACCCTGGACAGGATTTTTCAAGCCGGCAGGGTTAAATGACAAGGTTGTTGAAATGATGAAGCAGACAGGTCTTGCCGCTGTTGAAATCGGCGCTGATGCCTCCACCAATGAAACACTGAAAAAACTCGGCAAGGGTTTTACCTTTGAGGAGATCGGGAAATGTAATGATTTATTCGGGAGGCATGAAATTGCCGTATCGCATTTTTACATGTTCGGCGGTCCGGGAGAGACAAAAGAAACCGTATCAGAGGGAATAAAGAACATCATAAGCTTAAAAAAATGTGTTGTTTTTATTTTTATGGGTATCAGAATTCTGCCTGCCACTCCTCTTGCCGCCATAGCGATAAGAGAAAAGGTCATCCCTGCCGGCAAGGATCTGCTCAAGCCGGTTTATTATATCTCCCCCGGAACCGATAAAAACTGGCTGGAGAATACCTTGAATGAGGCTTTTTCAAAAACAGAAAACTGTATCTTTCCTCCTGACGCCTATGACAACACTATAATGGCCCTCCATCAAATGGGATACGCGGGCACATTGTGGAACCTGATGCTTCCCGGCAAAAAACATCCGGTGAGAAAACGGTATGCTGCAAAGTAACTCTCCGGAATTGCAGCAGTATGTCTGGTGTGCGGTCCCTGTCTACAATAACAGGGATACTGTTGCCGGTGTAGCAGCGGGGTGCCGCTCCATTATTAAAAACGTGGTTGTTGTGGACGACGGCAGCACGGATGCGGACGTGGCTTCCCTCCTGTCCGGAACGGATGTTGTGGTGCTCAGGCACGAAACAAATATTGGAAAAGGCAGGGCCATTCTTACGGCTTCAAGGTATATTGAAGAGCAGGGCGGGCGCTTTATGATAACTATTGATGCGGACGGACAGCACAATCCCGCGGATATTGAAAAATTTATTCCCCTGCTGGATGATAATGATCCGGCCATAATAATCGGCTCCAGGGATTTTGATACGGAAAACGTGCCGGGGAAAAGCCGCTTCGGCAGGGAATTTGCAAATTTCTGGCTTCGCATCGAAACAGGAATATATATTGATGACTGCCAGAGCGGATTCCGGGCCTACCCGGTCAGGTATCTTAACAGGATGAAGCTCAGGGGTGCACATTATGATTTTGAAGCAGATGTGCTGGCAAAGGCTGCATGGGCGGGTTTGACTCTAAAGACCGTTGAAATAGGTGTCGTTTACCCTGAACCCGGCAAGAGAGTTTCCAGCTTCAGGCCTTTCATAGACAACCTTCGCATTTCACGTACCCATGCCATGCTGATCGGACAGCGGCTCCTGCCGATAAAACACAACAGGTTTGTGGAGAAGAAAAAGCCAGATTTGCGGATACTGCGGCATCCCCTCAGGTTACTTAAAATGCTGCTGAGGGAAAATGTAACACCTGCGGGACTTGCGGCCGCTGCTGCCGTAGGCATTTTTTTTGCCATTCTTCCTTTGTTGTTTGTGCATACGATAATCATCCTGTATGTTGCCACCCGGTTAAACCTGAATAAAATCGTCGCTGTTAATGTGCAGCATATCTGTGCTCCGCCCTTTGTGCCCGCATTATGCATTGAAGTCGGTTATTTCATGAGACACGGAGAGTGGCTGACAAATGTATCTTTTGAGACCGTTTTTTCCCAGTTCCCGGAGCGGCTGGTGGAATGGCTGCTGGGCTCCCTGATCATAGCGCCGATAGGGGCCGTACTGATAGCCGCTGTTACTTTCTTTTCAGCGGTACTGATAAAAAAGAGACATATCGTCGTCAATGGGTAAAAAAAGAGGCAACAGAGCGGGATTCTGGTTTTTCCGGACATCACTCAAATTATTCGGCCTTTCAGGGGCATATGCGCTGCTCTACCCGGTCTGCCTGTATTACCTGATCTTTGACCGTCATGCAGTATCCACCGCCATGACATATGTGAAGAGGCGTTTCAGATCGTATAACATCTTCCGGAGGATCTGCGCTGTTTATAAGTTATTTGTCAGCCAGGGCAAAAACCTGATTGACAGATATTACCATGTTGCAGGACTTGGCCAATTTGATGTTGAGCTTCGGGGTTATGACAGGATAAAAAGCCTTTTGAGTAATTCCCAAAAGGGATTTATCCTGCTTACCGCCCATGTCGGCAACTGGCAGGCTTCAATGACGGCCCTGAAAAAATTAAATAAAACAGTGTATTTATTAATGACGCCCGAAGAAAATGCCGCGGTAAAAAACACGTTGAATATCGGAAACGAAAAAGATAAAGCAAAAATCATTTCCCCTGAGAAATTTCTTGGCGGGATACTTGAAATCTTAAAAGTAATCGATGAGGGCAATATTGTTTCGATAATGGGAGACCGCAGTTACGGACATAATTCAGCCCGGGTCTCTTTGCTGGGTGGAAAGGCGAATTTGCCTGTAGGCGCATTCAGCATCGCAACTGCCCTTAAATGCTCTGTTGTCGTTCTACTGCCAGCCAAGGTCTCCAGCAGAAAATATATCATTGATGTCTCTCATGTTATAACACCCCGGTGCAGTTCAAAATCCGGGAAAGAGGAGGAAATCAGGGCGCTTGTTCAGCAATTCGCCCGCATTCTGGAAGAGTATGCTGTTCAATATCCTTTTCAATGGTTTGTCTTTAGTGATATTTGGGAAGGGGAGGGAGAATGAATGGACAGATTGAAAAAGAATATGATATCCTATTTGTCTGAATTCATAAATGAAGCGGGGAGTATATAATGCAAGAAATCAATGAAGAAGAGTTGGCGGATATAAAGAGCGCCTTGAAAGCGCTGCTTGTAAAAGATTTGTCGCTTGAAGATATTACTCCTGATGATATAAAAGATGATGAAATTTTATTCGGTGAGGGACTGGGGCTCGATTCCCTGGATGCCGTTGAGATTGTCGTCATTTTACAGCGCAATTTCGGATTAGATGTTAAGGATATAGAAAACAGGAAAGACGTATTCCACTCCATAGACACCCTCGCAAAATACGTATAT
This sequence comes from Nitrospirota bacterium, assembly GCA_011040095.1. GTDB lineage: Bacteria > Nitrospirota > Thermodesulfovibrionia > UBA6902 > UBA6902 > BMS3ABIN06. Next base: position 17,155 of record DRDE01000177.1, on the reverse strand, counting down.
GAAAAAAGAAAAGATTGACCCCGAAGCCTGCATTCCGCTTTGCATCCCTGCATTTGAAATATGATCAATCAAGCATCCCTGAACTCTTTCCTGCATATTGTTTTAATTTTACGCTCGAAGAATGGAGATTGGTTTTGAAAAAAAACGAGGTACCCCAGGATAAAAGCAAAATGATGAGTGAGTGCAGAGAGCTCTGTTATGCTGTTGATGAGAGCGGTAACTATACTACCGTCAGGAGCACCGGATGGAAAGCCAAACAGATAGTGAACGCCCAGGCCTGGGAGCTTATTGAAGAGAAGGCTAATGATGTAAAGAAAAAGGTGCTGAGAGGTGAGCTGAGCCCGATAGCTTATTATATGGCCAGACATCAAATGGATTTAAAACTGCTTTCGGATTATGCAGGTTTTTCAAAAAGAAAAATAAAAAAACACCTGAATCCCGAATGTTTTGATAAGCTTGATGATTCTATATTGGAGCATTACGCGAAAGTATTTTCATTAACCGTGGATGAACTTAAAGAGGTGCGTTAGAGATATTATGAATATAGATTTTCAGCATAAACAGTCAGCCCATTGCGAGAGTGGGGTTACTTCCAGCCTTTTAAAATATCATGGTGTTGATTTGAGTGAAGCAATGGTATTCGGAATCGGGTCCGGTTTGTTTTTTGCTTATTTGCCTTTTGTAAAAGTAAATTATTTGCCTCTTACAACATTCAGATATACTCCCGGATATGTTTTTAAATCAGCAACAAAACGACTTGGCATCAAAGTCAGAAGCCTGAGATATAGATATCCCTCAAAAGCCATGGCGGATATTGACACAATAATTGAAAGGGGATCTCCTGTGGGCCTTCAGGTCGGCGTTTATTGGCTCCCGTATTTTCCCCCTTCTTACCGGTTTCATTTTAATGCCCATAATATTGTTGTATACGGAAAAGAAAACGGGGAATATCTGATAAGCGATCCTGTTATGGAAACTCCTGTCAGATGTTCATACGATGATCTGATGAGAGTCAGATTTGCAAAGGGTCCTCTGGCTCCGAAGGGGCGGATGTATTATATTGAGAAAATCCCTGAAAGAATTGAGTTTAATAAAGCGATCCGGAAAGGGATTAAAGTGACCGTAAAAAATATGTTATCCATACCATTTCCCATGGTCGGTGTTAAGGGGATACGTTATCTGGCACGGCATATGAAAAAATGGCCGGATAAGCTTGGCAGTAAAAAGGCATTGCTTTATTTGGGACAGGTAATCCGGATGCAGGAAGAGATTGGCACTGGTGGGGCCGGTTTTCGTTTTATGTTTTCTTCTTTTCTACAGGAAGCATCCGGGTTTTTGAATCTTAAATCAATGTCGGGTCTGTCTGAAGATATGACCATAGTCGGGGATAAATGGCGGGAGTTTGCTCTTGCTTCGGCAAGAAGCTGTAAGAATAATGAAGTCTCTCCTGAACTTTACGGCAAACTGGCCGGTATTTTGACAGAATGTTCAAATATGGAAGAAAATATATTTAAGGAACTTAAAAAGATTTTATTTTGAATGTTCGATTTCAATAAACAAGCTTATAAGATTTCAGAACTAACCAAAAAATACGAGGGAAGTAAAGAACCTGCAATTAATAATATTTCATTTGCAATTGAAAGTGGTGAAAGGTACGGACTCCTGGGTCCGAATGGCGCGGGGAAAACTACGACTATATCTGTTCTTTGCGGACTGCTGAAACAATCAAAGGGAAGTGTTGAGTTCTTTGGGGTTAATATTGAAAAGCATTTAGCTGAAATAAAGAAAGTCATTGGCGTTGTCCCCCAGGACCTGGCCCTTTATTCTTCATTAACAGCGAGAGAGAATCTGAGGTTTTTCGGTAATATGTACGGGTTCAGAGGGAAATATCTGGAAAAGCGTATCGATGAATGTCTGGAGCTGCTTGGACTTGAGAAGAACGCCGATAGAAAGATATCGACCTTTTCAGGTGGAATGAAAAGAAGAACCAACCTGATTGCGGCAGTTCTTCATAAACCCAGGGTACTGATTCTTGACGAGCCTACGGTCGGCATTGACGTACAATCCCGCAATGTTATATTGGAATATCTAATGGATACAGGCAATCGCGATACTACAATAATCTATACTACGCACTATCTTGAGGAAGCGGAGAACCTGTGTTCGCGTATTGCGATAATGGACAACGGAAGGATATTAACAGAAGGAACCCCTGGGGACCTGTTAGGGGATGGAAGTAAATTTAACAGGCTTGAAGATTTTTTTCTTAATTTGACCGGAAAGGAATTGAGAGATTAGGGAATGTTCAGGCTATTATCAACCGTTAAGAAAGAGTTTCTGATTCTGTTCAGAGACAAGGCGGGCCTGGGCGTACTTTTTATAATGCCCATGGTTCTCGTTTTGGTAGTCACCCTCGTCCAGGACAGCGCGTTCAGGGCAGTCAAAGAAACGGAAATCAAATTGATTTATCTTGATAATGACCGGGGGACTTTCGGTTTGTCGCTTGAGAGAGGTTTGAATGAAGCAGGAAATTTTTCTTTAACAAAAAAGATACATGGAAAAGAAGTGGATGAAAAAATCCTCAGGGAAAAGGTCTCAAAGGGAGATTTTCAGATAGGGATTATAGTTCCTGAGGGGGCGAGCAGAAAAATTCAGGAAAAAGCCATAGAGATGGTTAAAAAAACAATTTTCCAGGGTTCAGAGTCAACGAGTAAAAATTCTAAAGAAGATTCTCAACCACTGGAGATTGAGGTTTACCTTGATCCTGCTGTTCGAAAATCATTTCAAAATTCGATTATAAGCTCCCTGAATGGTTTTGCTGCAAACATTGAAAAGAGATCTGTCCTCGATGTTATATCGAGAGAGTTTTCAGGGAATGGAAGAGAGACAAAAAAAGAAGAGAAAAAGAATTACCGTGAGCCTCTGGTTAAAATCAGGGAAATCTATGCTGTTCCGGAGAGTTTAAGTATTACCCCTAATGCCGTACAGCAAAATGTTCCGGCCTGGACCATGTTCGCAATTTTTCTCATAGCGATTCCCCTGGCAGGAAACATGATTAAAGAAAGTAAAGATGGAATCTTCCTCAGGTTGAGGACTATGCCGGTATCTTATCCCACGCATATACTGGGGAAAATAATTGTATATTTATGCATATGTATGATACAGTCTGTCTTAATGCTTTTAGTCGGCATATTTATCCTGCCCGCGCTTGGCACGGAAATACTGGTAATGGGATCTAATTATCCGGCAATGGTGTTAATAGCTCTCAGCTCGGGGCTTGCTGCTGCCGGTTTTGGTGTAATGCTTGGAACTGTGGCCGGTACACAGGAGCAGGCGTCAACATTCGGGGCAATTTCTGTTGTTGTCGCCGCCGCCTTGGGAGGTGTTATGGTGCCTGTCTTTGTTATGCCGGAATTTATGCAAAAAATAAGTGTGATATCTCCTCTTTCATGGGGGCTTAAAGGTTTCCTGGACATTTTTCTCAGGGATGGTAATCTTCTTGTGATTTTGCCGAATGCAATAAAACTTCTGAGCTTTTTTGTTTTAACGATGTTCATTTCCGGTTTACGCTCCAAGCTTGTTTGAATTTTGAATATTTATTACAGGCGATATTATCTTGCATAAATAAGGCAGGTGAGCCTGCCGCAAAACCTTTACAATGCAGCAGGAATCAACTATGAGTGAGCAGGCAATAAAATCCTTGAAAAGTGAATTGAAAGAGCTGGTTGTCGAGACCTGCAATCTGCAGGAAGTAGGTATTACTGCGGATCATATTAAGGATGATGAACCCCTGATTGATCCCTCTTCGCCATTAGGTATAGATTCACTTGATGCCGTGGAAATAGTGGTTGCCCTGGAAAAGAAATACAAGGTTCGCATAAGGGACATCAACACTTCCCGCCAGGTTCTTAAATCCATTAATACACTTGCTGATTTTATAAATAAAAAGATTTTTGCTTCCTGATTCAATGATTTTCAAACCACTGTCAGAAGCATATAACATATTGTAAATCTGCCGCTTTCAGGGATAAAACAAAGAAGCTTTTCCCCTCTTTTGATTTTTCCGGATTTAAACAGCTCATCCAGAATTATGAAAATCGAAGCTGCTCCGGTGTTACCCTTCTCAGTCAGGTTGGTAAACCATTTGCTGTATGGGATTTCAAAACCATTAAATTTAAGTTTCTCGAAAAAATCGCTTCTGAAATAATCTGATGAATAGTGCGGAAGAAACCAGTCGATCTGTTCAGGTGACAGCTCGCGGCTTTTTGCTACGGGGATGAGGGCCCGTTCCACGGCAGTCTTTACAATTTCTTTGTTTAGAAGTTTAACGTCCTGTTGAATGGCAAAAACATTATTGCCAAGTGCATCCTGAAGTGAATCAAAATCACGCCATCCCCTGAGGCTGCCGTCGTCATTTTTTACTGCTCCGGCATACATGCATGTATCAAGCTCGTTGGCAAAGGAGCGCTGCTCTATCCATTCTATTTTAAGGGATATGCGATCTTCAGGGCATTTATTTTCTAAAAGAACCGCCCCTGCGCCATCAGATAACATCCATCTCAGGAATTCACCGTTAAATCCGGGCATTGAATTGTCGGATAAAGCAGGATTATTTTCCTGCGGGGGGATTCGATAGTTCTCCTTCCTGATATATGAAGAAGCGGCCTCTGATGCTGAGGCAACAGCAACTTTAGAAAAACCGGCAGAAACATTTGCGTAGGCATATTTCATTGCAGCCATTCCCGAGCAACAGACACCCGAGCAGGAAATTATTTCACAGGGGGCTGTCCCGAGCTCACCGTGTATGATTGAAGCATGCCCCGGCAATATCTGGTCAGGTATTGAAGTGCCACAGGCAAGAAGTTCAATATCATTTCCGGAAATGCCGGATGAGCTTATCAATCTCTTGATTGCTTCTGCTGCAAGCCGTGCATTAGTGTGTGTCGGTTTTCTTGTTTGTGGATGGATGGCATAGTATCTTTTCTTAATGCCATTACTTTTCAGGACTATTTCTTTTACCTTGGGAGAGAGCCTTGTAATGCTTCCTATAATATCCTCCACCTGATCGTTTTCTACAGGGTCATTCGGTAAGAATGCTGATGTGCCGGTGATATAAACGTCCATAGGGTCTTAATTCCTTTTCAGAGTCTGGCTTTACGATGAAACCTGTCTTGAAGTCCGGTTAAAATTGTATAGAATTCCTTTTCGGGCAAGGCTGTCTCAGTTACTGCATTTCCCAAAGTATAATAATCAAGATTGTGGATTATAATATCATTTTGCATGGTTTTGTAAAGCGGAGTTCCCGGCAAAGGCGTTAAAACCGAGAAAACAGGAAGCTCAATTGCGCTTTTTTCAACAAAAGTTTCCAGCTTTCTGAAATCATTTTCACAATAGTCCGGGGATATAATAAAATCACCTACAATTGAGATTTCAAGATCATGAAGTATTTCGATTGCCTTTTGAACGATGACCAAAGTGCTTTTCTTTCTCCATCCCGACAACCTTTCATTGTTAATTTCCTCAAATCCGATAATAACCGCATGAAGGCCGGCTTTTTGCCATTGCTCAAAAAGCCCGGGATCCGAAACTATTGAATCCGCACAGGCATCGGCAATAAAGCGCTTTTTAAAGTTGCTGCTTTTTATTGCATTACACAACTTTTTTGCTCTATCAGGGTTTGCAAAGGTGTTTGCGTCCACCAATCGTATAACCGGAATGTCTTCGAGCAGCGTTAAATCACGAATTACACATTCTATATTATGTTCAATATAACGGTTTCCCGTTATATTGCCGATACAACAAAAAGAACAGTTGTTGGGACAACCATATGCTGTGTTTATGTATCCCATGCTTATCCCCAGAGAGTCAATCACATAGTTTTTGCGATATACGGTGACAAGATCATATGCCGGAGGTTTTTCCTCCACAAGGTCCGTTCTATCAAATTCCCGCCTTATAAATGAAATGCCGGCCTGCGGATTTGTCCCGGCTACCCCCGCAAGTTCTTCAGGATAACCATTCCTTTCCAGTGAATCAACAAGCTTTCTGAAAGTGTGTTTGCCAAGTCCTATAATTAAATAATCAATAAAATCTCTGTTAAAAAAAGCGGGATCGCTGCTGGCATGAACACCACCAACTGCAATTTTAATCTTTTTATCAATGCCTTTTGTCTCCCGGCTGAGGTTTAAAACAGTATTGGCTTCACAGGTGAGCGAGGTAAAAGCCACTATATCAGGAGAAAAGGTGGAGATTTCTTTTTCCAAAGATTCACCGGGAATTTTCAAATCAATAATTTTTGTTTCATGGTTTTCAAGATTCCCTGCAAGCACCTCTAACGCAAAGGGTTCCCCTTTGAAAATTTTTTGTGTTTCTTTTAAACCAAATTTTTCAACCGGAATGCTTATCCCGGCATTCGGGGGATTTACTAAAAGAATCTTCATCTCGACTTATACATTATATCATTACCGTCCCTGTGCTAATCAATGGATCAGGCGGATTTGTTTCCTCTGAAAGTATTTCTGATCCTTAAAAATCCCCGCAGGTTTAAAAGAAAACGCACCCAGCTGTCGGGAGATCGCCAAATCATTGTCATATAGTCAAACAGTATGTGATACCGTTCAAAATGCCTTCTGTAAAATTCCTTGTAACGTTCTTCAAGCCGTTCATGTGTGAGTCCATTCGGTACAAAAACAAAATTTGTACAGTTCATCAGCTCCCATTTTTCATTAAATGTCCCGTAACGTCTGATTTCCTTATAAACAGGACTTCCCGGAAATGGAGTAAACTTTGTCAGGTTCATATCATTAAGCGGGATATCCAAAGCATATTTAATGCTCTTGTCTATGCTTTCTTCAGTTTCTCCCGGCAGACCCATCATAAACAGACCCTTTACCCTTATTCCGGACTCACGTATTAATTCAACCTTGCTTCTTATCATTTCAAGATCGGAATTGGAACGGTGAACCCCCAGAAGCTCCGAATCACCGGTTTCTATTCCGAGGCTGATCATCCAGCAGCCGGCCTTTTTCATTAATAGCAATAAGTCCCTATCAACATGTTCAGCGCGAGCAGCACAATTAAATGTAATCCCTCTCTTTTTATTTATTAAAAGTCTGCAGAATTCTTCCACCCTTTTACGGTTAAATGTAAAGAGATCATCATAAAAATTAATATGCCTTATACCATATTTCCGGTTCAGATGTTTAACGTGGTCATATAAATACCCCGCAGAATTAAAACGGTATGAACGTTTAAATACGGTCCTGTCGCAGTATGAACACTTGTAAGGACATCCCCTGCTTGAAACAGCGGTTGTATGCGGAGCCCTCGGATAATTAAAAATGGGTAATTTGTATAAATCGGGAAAACCATTCAGTTTGTCGTATGCAGGAAAAGGGAGTGTGTCCAGATCAATCAACTGTTCTTTATTACGAAACCCTGTAAAAATGATTTCATCCCCATCCCGGTATAAAAGGCCCGGAACATTTTTCCCTATCTGTCCGTCACTCTCAATTAACGATAACAGGGTAAGTTCCCCCTCACCCACAATGCCATAGTCGATGACAGGATAATCCTGCAGCAGGGTTTCATTGAGGGCCGAGATATGCACACCACCGAAAATATTTTTTATTTTGGGCATAACTTCTCTTATCTTCATTGCAATCCGGACAGCATCAGGGAAACTTGATGTTGTGGTGCTGAATCCTATGTAGTCGGGAGTATCTGTTTTTATTTTTTCAATGATTTTTTCATCCTGAACCGGGTAGGCATAGCAGTCATGAACAGAAGAAATATGCCCATGTTTCTCCACCCAGGCGGCAAGGCTTAAAAGTCCGAGCGGGGGCATTATATTCGCAACACGGGACATATCTGTTTCGCCCGGCACCCAGTTTACTCCAAGGGGGTGGATAAATAAAATCTTTTTCTTCTTTTTCATGAAAAATAGTGGTCAGACAGAAAGCACATCAGTTTTTAATCTCATATGGCAAGTTTTTTATGGGCAAAAACTTACCAGGATGAGAAGATAGTATCACAAAAAAGCTTAATATTCCAAATCAAAAAGCAAGGAGGAGTACACACAATATTTTACCGGAGACATATGACCTTTTTCCCCTATGGGAATCCGGCAGGATTTTATATTTTCTTGACTTCGGGATTTTATTATTTTATAGTATTTTCACTTCCTTGATAGTTCTCATAAACAGGCAAATAAAATGATAATCAAAAATTGCAGGAGTCCGGTCATATCCGATTAATGTGAGAAACTATAATGTGTTGATAACAGGATTGGGGGTAGTCTCCGCAGCGGGCGTTGGTCTCGATAACACTCTTGATTCATTCAGCCGGGGAAAGAGGAATGCAGGAAGGGTAACGCTGTTTGAGACCTCACTGCCGTATCCCGTCTTTGAAGTCAAAGATATTCCTGAAAAATTCTACATGGAAGGCCGGAGGACACTGAGCCTTGCCCTCTGTGCAGTCGATGAAGCGCTCGGGAATGCAGAACTCGGCAGCGACCTGTCAGGGTTCCGGGTCGGCGTCTGCCTGGGCACAACAGTGGCAAGCCAGCTTAATGATATTGAATTCTACAAATCTTACCGCAATACCCGTTCAGCGCCCATGACGTCGGCAAACAGGTATTTAAAGGGCAATGTTGCTGAATTTATTTCGCGCAGATTCAAAGTGAGGGGGCCTGCGCTTACAGTTGTCAATGCATGTTCTTCAGGGACCGATGCAATCGGTGTAGCAATATCATGGCTGAATAACGGGCTGTGTGATATAGCCATTGCAGGCGGCGCCGATGAAATGAACATTGTTCCTCTTTGCGGGTTTGGATCTTTAGGGGTGCTGAGCAGTGAATTATGCATGCCCTTTGACCGGGACCGTAAAGGACTTAACCTGGGTGAAGGAGCGGGTATCCTGGTTATTGAGACAAGGGAATCAGTTGAAAAGAGAGGGATGACATCCGGGCTTTTTATTTCAGGATACGGCTCTGCCAGTGATTCATACCACCTTACGGCGCCGAGGCCGGACGGTGCGGGACTGGAAGCGTCAATCAGCAAGGCCCTTTCCGATGCAGGTATTACACTTGCGGATGTAAGCTTTGTTAATGCCCACGGCACGGCAACAACGGATAACGATCTTGTTGAAGGCAGGCTGCTTGGGAAAATATTCGGGGCAGGTCTGAAGATGTTATCAACGAAAGGATATACCGGTCATACATTAGGCGCAGCCGGAGGAATGGAGGCTGTGTTCAGCGCCGCGGCATTAAGGGAAGGGTGGATACCTGCCAGCGCGGGATTTGAAAACAGGGATGAAAATATCCCGGTAGCGCCTGTTGTCCGGAAGACAACTGTTGACGGACGATATGCCCTATCCACATCTCTGGCGTTCGGCGGAAATAATGCGGCCCTTGTGCTGGAGCGAAAGGGATGAATGTCCTCGGGATGGGCATTATCTGTGCGCAGGGCAGGGGAGTCGACAGGTTCCGTGATGCCCTGAACCGGGGATGGCAAAAGCCTGCTGAAATTGGCGCTTCTTATTTAAAAGACGGAAAAAGCTTTGCATATCTGGCTGATATCAGGAATATTGCCGACAGGACATTGCTGAAAAAAATGCGGCGTTCCGACAAATTAAGCAAAATGGCGGTTTATGCCGCTTCCGAGGCCTTTAAAAACAGCGGGATAGAAAATATTGACGGAAAAACAGTAGGCATTATAACTGCAACGGCATTCGGCCCTCATGTAACGACATTTGATTTTCTGGACGAAATACTTCAATACGGAGAATTACATCCTTCGCCGACGTCCTTCTCCAATTCGGTCCACAATGCAGCCTCCTCTTACATATCATCAGCCCTCAATATTCAGGGGCCGACCTTGACCGTTACACAATTTTTCTTCTCTTTCCAGAGCGCCCTGCAGCTTGCCCGGTCATGGTTAAATGAGGGGCGGTGTGATTATGTCTTGGTGGGGACGGCGGAACAGTACGGTGATGTCCTGGGATATATTTATAATGAAAAATTGAGAGCTGCATCTGATGGCAGAATAAAGCCTTTTGATTTCAACCCTGTCTTTCACGTCCCGGGTGAAGGCGCTGTCTTCTTTTTGTTGAGCAACAGGAAGACGGATAATACTTTTTGTGAAGTTGAAAATATACTCATGGACGCTGAAACGGAAAATTCACCTCAAGTGGATTTAAATATTATTGATGCAGACGGCATGTTAGCCGATGAATCCGTTTATGCGTATTCACTCTCTGAAGATATTCCCGCTGCCGCTTATTCTCCCCTGTTCGGCAGCATGATGACCGGCAGCGCCTTTAACTGTGCGGCAGGGGCGCTGATGCTTAAGGAACAGATAAAATATGCCAATCCAGTAAGAGATAACCCTCACGGGCTGAATATTGTCAGTGAAACAAAGAAAGACAATATTGAATTGATCCGGATCATCAGATATAACTGTTACGGGAATAAAGCAGGCGTTTATCTTGGAAAGAAATAGTTATGTTTAGATGAGAATATCCCCCTCTTTGGAAAAGAGGGGATAGGGGAGATTTTATTAATTCCATGACACAAACTAAAATATTTTATGGAGGCAAAGATGGTTCGCATACCAACACATAGAGAACCGACTCACCCTGGGGAGATGCTCCTTGAAGAATTCCTGATTCCTATGGGTATTACTCAAAGGGAATTGGCAGAGGATATTCATGTCCCATACCAGAGGATTAATGAAATTATTAACAAACGCCGTGGAATAACTCCAAGCACGGCATTAAGGCTCGGGAAATTCTTCGGGGTTTCAGAAGATTTCTGGATGAACCTTCAGCTTCGATGGGATTTATATAAAGCAAAGCTCATGGAGGCAAAGGAATTAAAAACGATTAAACCTTTCAGATTAAAAGAGTCAACAGTTCATACATAATAAAAAAGAATAGGCCTATGCACTTGACTGAAGTGCATACTATATATTGTATTTTAGTTTCCAGATTTATCCCCAACAATGTTCTTTATCAAGACAGGGGGAACTTCGACAGATTGTTGAACAAGTCGATAAAACAATTTGCCTCTCGATTTGGAAGTTCTACGGTTGAAGCGGAAAGTAAATTCATCCAGATAATAGTCCAGATGCGATATCTTAACAGCTCCTTGATGAGTTCCCAACAGCCATCGTTTTAACAGAGAAACAACTCGATTGGCCAAAGGCAAAAGATTTTTACCAATATCAGATGTATGGCGGATAACCTCATGAGTATAACCCAACTTATCCAATTGCTTATATCCATTCCAATCGTCTGTATGGACTATGGAATTAGGTTCAACGCTTTTCTGTACAGCATCGTTCAAACTTTCTGCGGAGGCATCAGCCACTCGTTGAAGGCGGATTCGTCCAATTCGTTTGCCATCTTGTTGTGCCACAACGACTACCAAGACTTTACCGGCAGCTCCACGACCCCGTTTCCCTGGCTTTGGCCCCCCAATATAAGTTTCATCAACCTCCACCTTACCCGAGAGACGATCACGGCCAGGTCGCACCATTGCACAACGCAGCTTGTGCAACCATGCCCAAGCAGTCCGATAACTGCCCAATCCCAGCGCACGTTGCATACCAAGAGCACTAACCCCATGTTTTTGATTCGTCACATACCACATTGCTCGAAACCATATCATCAGAGACTTACTCGTATCTTGAAAAATTGTGCCCGCCGTTATCGAAGTTTTATATCCACATCTTGTGCAGTAATACAGATTTTGGATAGTCTTCCAACTCTTCTGATTCTTACACCGAGGACATTGAAAGCCATTTGGCCAGCGCAATTGAAACAAATATTCCCGGCAAGCTTCTTCCGAAGCAAATTGCTGCTCAAATTCCATAAGATTCCGAGGGTAAACTTCCATACCCACGTATACTATATATTGGGGTAACTTCAGTCAAGTGCATAGGCCTAAAAAAGAAATTCAATCCAAACATTTGTCTCTACGTTCTTCAGAAAAATCTGTAATACGTAGACACCGCCAACTGTCTCTGCGGCAGTTCCTTATCGCTCCCCCCCCTTAATTTTCTTGCCCAATGCAAATGGAATCATATATACTTTTTTATGGACAAGGCTCTTGCAACGCAAAAATTCCTGAGATTCCGGTAGTACTGTATTTTCCATGCCATGTCCACTATAATGACAAAAGAGTCAGTAAAAACGAATTGCTTATAACGTGTAGGAGGTATTATGCATACTGCAAAAATAAAATTAATTCTTATACTACTTGTTGGCGTATCTTTAGTATCATGCTCAACAATACATCCGGCTGGAGTCTATAGTAGAGATTTTTTGAATGACATCAATTCCGTATATGTAGTTCAAAATAAAGCATCAAAAAGAGGGATCGATATTTATATCCAGAAAGCATTGGCAGTTCGAGGAATAAGAGCCTCAATTGGACCCATTGAAAGCAAGCCTAAAAATGTTGATGCGTATGTTACATTTTCAGATATCTGGCGATGGGATATGTCAATGTATCTTGATAAACTTGACATAAACATATACGACAACCATACAAATGAACTCGTAGCAACCGGGGAATTCGATAATTCATGGTTGCATTCTTTTCCCGATCCGAGGAAAAAAGTATTTCAGGTTATTGACTCGATTTGGACAAAGCTGCCCTAACAGATGGACGTGAACGAGTGCCAGCGGTGACTGTTTCGTTTTTGATCGTTTTTTTGTATGCAAACTGATTTCTTTAGCAAACAGATATCATTCAGGCACTTGTCAGTCACTTTGTTGCTATACAAAAAAGGGCTCTTCCGGGTTTATGGTGGGATTTTTCATTGACGCTATCAAAGGTTCCACCAACTGAAGAAGCTGCTTCCGTATTGGGTTTGCTTGTTTTTTCTCCTTAAAAGAACTCTTTTAAAGGGGTTTATTGAGCCTCATATGAATTTCACATAGTTTTTGTACATAAAGTTCTTTCGCTGTCGTCACCAATTATTCTTTCCCGTGCTGATGCCGACGCTGGGTGAACAGAACAAATGCCTGTTGGTTCTCTTGAGCATGGATGTGCAGGGGCCAACTTACTGGAAACATTAAATATTTTCATGACCCTTTACCATAATTGCCTATATGAAGCACAAAAACCCTTTAGGGAATCCCACCACAAATCCGGAAGAACCCAAAAAAGGAGGAACTATGAACAAATGCATTAAAGTAATGGCCGTTGTTATATTAGCCGCAGGACTATTTGGATGTGTTGCACCGAGAATGAATCTATCTGTTCCAATTGAGACTGATATAGCCCTGGAAGGGGATAAGGCATTGGTATATTTTATTCGGCCTAATACTTTAGGTTTCAAAATTCATGCAGCAGTATATGATGATGACAATTTTATAGGTTTTGTGCCTTATAATCAGAAACTCCCATACATGGCTGAACCCGGCGAACATTTATTTATGGTGGTTTCTGAAGCCGCTGACTTCATGAAAGCTGATCTGCTTCCCGGCAAAACCTACTATGTTCGAGTCGTACCGAGGATGGGTGCATGGAGAGCCAGGTTTTCGTTGGCCCCGGTTACAAAAGACCAGTTGAAAACCGACAAAGTTCGTAAGTGGATAGAGAATGCCAACATAATCAAAAATAATGATTCAGCTTATAAGTGGGCAAGTGATAACCACGATAGTGTTTTAAAGAAAAAAGCGGTTTATTTTGAAAAATGGCAGTCAAAAGATGAAGATCAAAGGCCTGTATTAAAAGCGAACGACGGCGAGTGATTTGACTAATCACTTTATTTGAATGCATCGGTGGTTTTGATGATAGACACAAGAAAACAATGGGCGGTTGAATAAATGTGTTAATGTAATAGAAAAGAATAGAAAATTATGGGGATATGGGACAGAACTCGTATATCAAAAATTGCTCAAAAGTCTTAATAGAGAAAAGTCCTGATATCTGAAGCAGTCATTAATTGTGTTTACAACTCAAGACACATCTAAGAAGTAGATGTGTCACGGCATTTTGTATATAAATTGAAGAAGACATACTTTATTGTTTCAAAGACCCTCTTAACCAAAAACTTCCTTAAAAAAAGAATCCTTATCAAGTCCGGATTGCCATAAACGGTGTCTCTTTACCGATTCAATGCGTTTTTTTGCAGGCAGAGACAGAAACCTGTTTGTTTCCACTGGACCCAATTTTTCCATCAAAATATTAATGGCTTTTTTAAGAAGTTGATCTTCCCCTATATAGTGACTTTTTTTCATTTTAAATCCTCCATAGTACAGAACTCTAATGGACTAACAGACTGTATCTTTATGTTATTCCTTTTGCATTTCTTTAACAACTTATCATCACAGGTTATAAAAATTATCAGATGTTGCTTCTGCAAATGCCAAATGGGCAGCATCTGCGATACCTGATTTCAGCGAGACAAAATATTCTGCCCTTTCTCTTACTTTCCGTAAATTACAAGACGGGTTCACCCCAAAGTTATTTAGCAAAATTATTAATTCCAATCTTTCACGAATATCTTCAATTCCTCCAATTTCTTTCAGATGAACCGGCGAAACTACCATATTATAATTTCCTTCTCTAATACTTTGAAGAATCATATAAAATGCATCTGTTTCAAGCCTTATACGCATTATATTTTGATCATCAAAGGGTCTGCACAAGGTACAAACATCTATATAGAGTTTTTTTCTTTGCAATTATTTTTTACCTTGATTTCTTTAAAGTTACGTTTATTTTAACCCATTCGGCAGAATAAATGGCAAATAAATCCGTGGGTTCACCCAACTCCGAAAGTACTTATTGGAAGAACGAAGAATTAAAAACGATTAAACCTTTCAGATTAAAAGAGTCAACAGTTCATACATAATAAAAAAGGAATTCAATCCAAACATTTGTCTCTACGTTCTTCAGAAAAATCTGTAATTGAGGGGAATAGCAAAGAGAGCATAAAACGATGCTTTTGTACGAAGCGAGCAATACTGAAGAGCCTTGTGCGGGAAAATCGCACGCAGGGACCTGCGAGGCGGCTCTCAGGTAACCGGCAGTTCTACCTTGATTTGGCTAAAGGGCTAAAGGATAAATATCGCCATGTGAAAAATTCCAAGTCATGTTTTTATTTTGCAAAAAGCTCAAGAAATGATTAATATAGTTTAAAAGGGAAATGGTATGAAAATAAAAATTAATAAATTGGCCGCTCAGGCATTGTCCTTGCCGAGCGAAGATAGAGCTCAACTTGCTGAACGATTAGTAGAGAGTCTTGAAAATGACACAATTCAAAAACTCTGGATAGTTGAAGCTAAAAAACGGCGTGATGAAGTACGAAGCGGACGTGTTAAACCTATTTCAGGAGATGAAGCTTTAGAGCAAGTGCGAAAACTGATCGCTTAATGAAATATATATTCCATCCTGAAACATTAATTGAATTCAGCGAAGCAACGATATACTATTCCGGAAAAAATCCAAAACCTGGACTGGCTTTCTACACCGAAGTTGAAAATACGATTCACCGAATCATTGAAAGCCCGGAATTATTCAGAATAATTGAAGAAGATATACGACGTTGTCTTACCCGCCGATTTCCTTATGGGATTCTCTATACTATTGAAGAAGCTTACATTTTGATTGTCGCAGTGATGCATGGCAGCAGAGAACCATCTTACTGGAAACATAGAGTAAAGAAAGACAAAGACAAAGCATAACGAAGTCATTCAACCGGGAGATAACCACGATAACGTATAAAGAAAAAAGCGGTTTATTTTAAAAAATGGCAGTCAAAAGATGAAGATAAAAGACCTGTATTAAAAGCGAACGACGGCGAGTGATTTGATTAATCACTTTATTTGACATACAATTCAAAATATTATACTATCTAGACAGGATAGCCTGTAAAGACGAAATTATTCCAGGGGTGATTATCATGAAAAGAGCATGGAAACTGCAAGACGCAAAAAATCGTTTCAGTAACTTGGTAAATGAAGCACAGAAAGAAGGCCCCCAGATTGTCACTAAGAGAGGAATTGAAACAGTAATAGTTTTATCTATGAAGGATTACAGAAAACTGATAAAACCCAGGACAAACCTGGTTGATTTTTTTCAGAAATCTCCCCTGCACGGCATAAAATTAGATATCGATAGAAGCAAAGAACCATCAAGGAAAGTTGAATTGTGAAATATTTACTTGACACCTGTCTCGTTTCGGAACTTGCCAGAACAAAACCAAATAAAAAAGTTATTGCCTGGGTGGGTTCCTGCCATGAAGAGGCATTTTTCCTGAGTGCATTGACCATTGGCGAAATTCAAAAAGGGATTACAAAACTTCCTGACTCAAAAAGGAAAGAAAAACTTCAGTTATGGATTGACTCTGAATTAAAAAACAGATTTGCCGGAAGAATTTTAGACATAAATACCGATGTTGCAAAAAAATGGGGAGAGATACAGGGCCAGGCAGAAAAACAAGGGAAAATAATGCCCGCAATTGACAGTTTAATTGCGGCAACAGGAATAACCTATGGGTTGGTAGTTGTTACAAGAAATTTTTCCGACATGGAAATCAGTGGAGTTTCTTTATTTAACCCCTGGCTTCCGTCTGTATAAATATGCCCCCACGGTATTAACCTTATAACTCAGAGGCACCCCTCTAATATTGAATTAATCCAGAGCATTGGATATAATTGTTACGGTAATAAGGCAGCTGTTTATCTCAAGAGGAAACAATCTGTAATTTTAAAAAAAGGGGCTGAATTATGACTGAAAACCGAGGATATACCTGTATTTTACTTGCATTTGTTTTTTCGTTGTTATTATTCATTTCCTCTGCGGAAGCAGGCAGGGATGTTGTTGGGAAAGCATTTTATACAACCGCCAATATATGGTATGAAAGACCGGCAAAAATCTATTCAACCAATTACCACAAGGGTGCGATTCTCCCTGTCGGGACAAAAGTTACAATAAAAAAAGTCGGCAGCAGGGGAATCAGCTTCGTTGACAACAACGGACTTGACTATAGAATCGTCTATGTAAAAAGACATCATCCCAATGTGTCTGTATGGGATTATTTTGATCAGTATTTCTCAGAAAAGGACCCCATGAGAAGGGGCGGGCCCTATAAAAAATTTTCAAAGACCGAGCAGGATAATATTAAAAAGGGCATTATTG
>DRDE01000176.1 GCA_011040095.1 Nitrospirota bacterium | reverse complement strand
GACAAACAAACGGGATTTCTGGTTGAGTTCCCCGACAGGAAACTTTTTGCAGAGAAAATTGAGTGTCTCTTAAGAGACAAATCACTGTCCGAGAAATTCGGGAAGAACGGACAAGAAGAAGTAAAACGTTTCCTGTCAAAAGAAGACCACATCAATTGTCTGCTGCACATCTATCAAGGAGTTATAAACAATTGGAAAACCCGGCGCTGAAGCAGAAGGCGTCTCTGAGAATCACCTATGTTCTTCCGGTATACTGGCCGGCCATAGGAGGATGTGAACTACATACACATGAACTTGTAAAAAGGTTATCGGAAAAACACGATATAAATGTTATCACCCTGATTGATAACCAGGAAGATAAGCTTTCTCATGAACTCTGGGTTGCCTGTATACTTAAAGCGCCGTCAAATTCAGTTGAATACAGGGATAATCATGCAAGAGTAACCAGGTTATCTTTAAAACCGTTGGAAAAATTATTAAATCTTCCCCTGGCTCGAATGCAAAGCCCGAAGCTTCCTGATATAGCCGTCAGGTTAATGATGGAACGGCTGTCGAATTTTTATATGAAGAAATTAACCGATATGCTAAGAGGTTCCGACCTGGTGCACTGTGTTCACGGAGGTGTTGCCTATTTCGGATATGCAGCATATAAAGCGGCAAGCAAGCTCGGGATACCATTTATCTATACGCCTCTCCTCCACCTGTATCACGAGAACCGGCGTGAGGACTTAAAGAAAAGCGGGAATCCCGTTAGTTACAACCCTCAGCTTCATTTAAGCCCGAGAGGATGGACAGATGATTACTGGTATCAACTTTGCTTTGATGCAGATGCCCTTATAACAATGACGGATTTTGAAAAGGATTTTTTTGTCCGGAGAGGCATACCGGAAAAAAGAGTCCATAAAATCGGGGTAGGGCCCTTAGTCTTCGATAACTCCACAAAGGATTTCCGGCAGGAATATAATCTTGAAAAGGAAAAAATTGTATTGTTTCTCGGACGTAATGTCGAATACAAGGGGATAGAAGAACTTTTAAAGGCAGCCGCTGTTGTATGGGGGAAAATACCTGATACTCATTTCTTTTTTGCAGGGCCGAAAGAAGGGGATTCCGAAAATATTTTCAGACGCTACAGTGACTCAAGGGTACATGTTCTGGGTTTGGTGTCGGAGAGTGAAAAGGCTGCCTTATTAAAGGCGTGTGATGTCTTTTGCATGCCCTCGATGGAGGAAAGCCTTGGCGGAACTTTTCTTGAAGCATGGATGTTTGAAAAACCGGTTATAGGAGCGAATATCCCCCCCTTAATGGAATTGACGGAAAACGGGCAGGGAGGGTTTCTTGTTAATCCCGTTGCCGGGGAGATAGCTGAAAAAATATGCAATTTGCTTGAAGATACGGATCTGGCGCGCCGCATGGGGAAATGGGGCAAAAAAAGAGTGTCCGAAAATTATACCTGGGAAATGATTACAGGAAAAATGGAAGATATTTATATGAACCTGCGTAATGGTTCACAACCGGTTGGAACATATGATCGGGCAATGAATAAACAGGTTGGCGCCGGAAAGAAAATATGAAAAAAATAATTATCTTAGGCGCCGGCCCGACAGGGCTGGGAGCTGCATGGAGGCTACGGGAACTTGGGTATAAGAATTGGGCCATTTATGAGAAAAATGGTTACGTAGGTGGATTGGCTGCCAGTTTTGTTGATAATAAAGGTTTTACATGGGATGTCGGCGGTCATGTTCTTTTTTCTCATTACGAGTATTTTGACAATCTTGTTTTCAAACTGTTAAACAATGAATATCTTGAACATTTACGTGAGAGCTGGATACGTATCTTCAATACCTGGGTTCCGTATCCATTCCAGAACAATATACGATACCTCCCCAAAGAAGCCATTTATGAATGTATTAGCGGATTGCTTAATGTTAATGGAAACAGCAAACATTCGGACAATTTCCATGAGTGGATAATGAACACCTTTGGTTCAGGCATCGTGAAATATTTCATGGAACCGTATAACAGTAAGGTCTGGGCATATCCGCTCCATGAGATGTCCAAAGACTGGATAGCTGAACGTGTCAGTGTTGTTGATATTCAGCGCGTTCTTAAAAACGTGATATTTGAGCTGGATGATATAAGCTGGGGGCCGAACAACAAGTTCATATTCCCATTGCATGGCGGAACAGGAGAGATATTCAGGAGATTTGTCCCTTATATAAAGGATTGCCTGTATCTTAATAAAGAAGTTGTCGGGATAGATATGAAAAGAAAGACCGTCATGTTTGCAGATGGGGAAAAAGAATCATATGACTGTCTCATAAATACAATGCCCCTTGATGTTTTTATTAAGAAAGCAGGCCGTGTGCCTGAAACTGTTCGTGAGCAGATATCATCTCTCAAGCATTCAAACGGACTGATCGTTGGATTAGGTTTCAGAAAAAAGATTGACAACAGCAAGTGCTGGATGTATTTCCCTGAAAACGATAATCCTTTTTACCGTGTTACAAATTTTTCGAATTATTCTTTTAATAACGTCCCTTATGGAGATACAGAGCAGTTTTATTCATTGATGTCTGAAACATCCTGTTCCGACTATAAACGGGCGGATAAAGACAATATTATTGAAGAAACAATCCAGGGTTTAATTAATTCCGGCATGATCAAAGAAAAAGACAGAGAGCTTATTATCTCCGAGTATGTGATGGATGTAGAATACTCTTACCCCATACCCACTCTTCAAAGAGATAATGCGCTGAAAACCATACAGCCGTATCTCGAGTCTGAGAACATTTTTTCAAGGGGACGTTTCGGCGGATGGAAATATGAAGCCGGCAATATGGACCATTCTACTATGCAGGGAGTTGAGGTTGTGAATAAGATATTGCTCAATAAAGACGAGACAGTCTATACCCTCTGAATCCGTAGTTTAATAAATTAATCT
>DRDE01000175.1 GCA_011040095.1 Nitrospirota bacterium | reverse complement strand
AGGAATTAAAAAATATGAATTCTTGAAATTTCGTATAGCCATTCATCATGATGTAGCAGAAATTTATACGAATCCACTAACAAAGCGTGATGACATAATTGGCCCAGCAGTGTTTCACGTCGCTAGACTTGAGCCAGTTATTTATAACGGCTCAACTTTGGTTACTGAAGCGGTGTATTCATTGATAAAAGACAAATTTGATACGGATGCCTTTACGAAATTATTACCCATAAAATCCAATAAAAATTCTGAATATAAGGAGGCTCGATATTTTTTAGATTGCTGCACTGAAGAAGCAAAAAAGGAAATTGAAAATCAGATAGTAAGAGTTTTGGATGAACAAAGTATAAATACAAAACTATGGTTTGAACTCATCGAAGATGCATACAATGATGGAACAGATATATCAGATGCGCTTGATGATACAGAAGAGATATTAATCTACTTTATTAACGGGGGCGAAACAGGAAAGTCTTTGGTAGATGCACTTAGACATAGATTTAGAAAATTAAAGCAAATAAATAAACTTAAGTTAAAAAAAATCACATTAGCAACCCTCAAGATTGAAGGATCCCAGCAAGATAAATTATTAAAAAAATCCGGCTTATTAACAAATATGCGTGGCACTCACAAAGAAATGGTTGACGAGACTCGGAAAAGATTTAGGGAATTAGTAGAAAAATTGGGTTCCGATGTTTTAATAGATGAAGTGGATATTCCATGGCCACCACTTGGAGCAATTTTAATAACAGATAAAAAAATTTATATAAGGCCATCTGTATACTTTGAAGATGTAAATCATTTTCCCGTGATTTGTGCTGGAAAAACGAATGCTTACTATAAGAAATATTCAAAAGCTTTAAATGAAGCCATCAAACAACTAAAAAATAAGTGATATTTGATCTTAATATTTTATAGGAAGGCTAAACCTTCTCTATCCTAATAACATAATTTATCTCGTAAGACCAGCCAGGTATAAAGGAATAAAGATTTGAATAAAAATAGAACAAAAGCGCTTTTAATCCTTGCAGACGGTACAGTCTTCGAAGGATGGAGCTTCGGCGCCAAAGGAGAGACAATCGGCGAGGTTGTCTTTAACACCTCAATGACAGGTTACCAGGAAATAATCACCGACCCTTCTTACAAAGGCCAGATAGTAGCCATGACATACTCGCAGATAGGAAACTATGGAATAAACCCGGAGGACATTGAATCGGACATCCCGAATGTCGAAGGGTTTATAGCTAAGGAATTTTTTGATTTCCCGAGCAACTGGCGTTCTCAAAAGACCCTCGGAGAGTACCTGGAAGAGAACAATAAAGTCGGCATTCATGGTATTGATACAAGGGCGCTCACCAGGCACCTGAGAGACAACGGTGTTCAGCCGGGTATAATTTCCACGATTGATTTAAACCCTGAAAGCCTGCTTGATAAAGTCAGGGCCCATCCGGGGATATCTTCTTTTGACCTGGTCAAAGAAGTTACGACAAAAGAGCCCTACAAATGGACTGAGACATTATGGAAATTAGAAGCAGAAGAAAAAACCACCACCCCTTTACCCCCCCTTGCCAAGGAGGGGAATAACAGGATCAAGGTTGTTGTCTACGACTTCGGGGTAAAGATGAACATACTCCGCCATCTTGCTGAAACAGGATTTGATATTACCGTAGTCCCCGCTCAAACGCCCCCTGAAGAAGTTATTGAAAGAGCTGACGGAATTGTATTAAGCAATGGTCCCGGTGATCCCCGGTCTGTTCCGTATGCTGTAGATATCGCAAAGAAACTGTTGGGCAGGAAACCCATTATGGGAATCTGCCTCGGTCACCAGATCCTGGGACTCGCTTTAGGCGGCAGGACATTTAAACTCAAATTCGGGCATCATGGAGGGAACCATCCTGTGATGGATATGGCAACCGGGAAAGTTGAAATTACCTCACAAAATCATAATTACTGTGTTGACATAAAAGGCCTCGCAGGGCAGGTAGAATTAACCCACAAAAACCTGTACGATGGAACCGGGGAAGGAATGAGACATAAGGATATGCCGGTGATATCATTTCAGTACCATCCGGAAGCCGGTCCCGGACCGAATGATTCGGGTTATATTTTTAACAGATTCAGGGAAATGATAGAGAAATGGTAACCGAAAACTATCAGCTTAAAACTGAAAACAACAGGCTCATTTTCAGGACTTCTTCATTCAAGGCAGAGAAGTCCAGTGTGCTTCACCCAGGTGTTTATACCAGGGAGTTTTCCTCGACATTACTTGCATCGGCAGTATGTGTTCTTGCATATATGTCTACCGGTCTGCCGGGCATCAAACCGGCAATTGTCCGCTATGTCATTCTCATCTTTATATTTGTTGTTGCCTTCCTCGCAGCCATTAAATGCATTTTTAAAGAAAGATATCTTGAAGTAGATTTTGACAGGTCGGATAAATCAGTGACTATAGTCCGCCCCGGAATTATTAGAAAAAAGATTGAGAAAATACATTTTGATGACATAAAATCTCTTGATCTCGGGACCAGGAAGTTTGTCCCTGAAAATATCGACGGAATCAAATTTGTCCAGAAGATTTCCGCACAGCATGGAAGCGCTATGCCCGGATTAAGTGACACAGAAGAATTTATCACCCTGTCACTAAATCTGAAAGACGGCTCCGAAAGGATTATCTATGCAGAAAAAATCGACGGAGAACCGGGAATCCCGGTAAATGAGATAAGGAGTTTTTTAAATGTTTAACGGCCGAGGCGCAAAGGGGCAAAGGCACAGAGGCACAAAGTTAAAAACTAACCCTTCACGGTTGCCGGTTAACAATTAACAGCTGAAGGAAATAGATTAAATGCCCAGAAGAACAGATATTAAAAGCATACTGCTGATAGGCTCCGGCCCCATAGTCATCGGGCAGGCCTGTGAATTTGATT
>DRDE01000174.1 GCA_011040095.1 Nitrospirota bacterium | reverse complement strand
TTTACGGGTAATTCCAACAGGGCATTAGCTGAAGAGATTGCGGATGTTTTAAACATCCCGGTCGGTGATGCGACCGTCTCAAATTTCAGCGACGGCGAGATAATGGTGAGAATAAATG
Organism: Nitrospirota bacterium; assembly: GCA_011040095.1. Lineage (GTDB taxonomy): Bacteria > Nitrospirota > Thermodesulfovibrionia > UBA6902 > UBA6902 > BMS3ABIN06. The sequence goes on along the minus strand of DRDE01000174.1, from coordinate 3,758 downwards.
AAAATGTAAGGGGCTCGGACGTTTTCGTTCTACAGTCTACATGCACGCCTGTCAACAACAATCTTATGGAGCTGCTTTTGATGATTGACGCATTAAGAAGGGCCTCGGCGCACAGGATTACAGCGGTAATGCCTTATTATGGTTATGCCAGGCAGGACAGAAAGGCCCAGCCGCGGGTCCCGATTTCAGCAAGACTCGTTGCGGACCTATTGAATGCAACCGAAATAAACAGGCTGCTTACCATTGATTTGCACGCAGGCCAGATCCAGGGTTTTTTTGATATTCCCGTTGACCATCTTTATTCAGCCCCGGTATTGTCGGATTATGTGAAAAAGGAATATACGAATGATATTGTCGTGGTTTCCCCTGACGCCGGCGGTGTTGAAAGGGCAAGGGCCTTTGCAAAAAGACTGAATGCCACACTGGCCATTATCGACAAGCGCCGTGAAAAAGCAAATGTCTCTGAAGTAATGAATGTAATAGGTGACGTTAAAGGAAAGGATGCCATCCTCTTTGATGACATGATAGACACCGCAGGCACAATCACCAGTTCGGCGCTGGCAATTAAGGAAAACGGGGCAAAACGTGTTGTTGCCGCATGTACACATGCCGTGCTTTCAGGCCCTGCATTAGATAGAGTTAATGATTCAGCGCTTGAAGAAGTAATTGTTACCAATACAATACCGATGTATGAAAAACAGGCAAAATGCAGGAAACTCACCGTGCTTTCAGTAGGATCATTACTCGGGGAAGCCATAAAAAGAATTCATGAGGAAACATCCATCAGTTCACTTTTTCTTTAAAAATAATTAATGGAAAGTTCAAAGTATTCAAGCCCTTAAAAAGGCGTTAACAAATAAGGTGTCCCGGAAATAAATGGAGGTTAAAGAAAATGGAAAAGATATTAGTTAAAGCAGACAAAAGGCCTGAGTCAGGCAAAGGCAGCGCCAGGAGCCTGAGAAGGATGGGCTTGCTGCCGGCCATTGTATACTCGGACGGCAATTCAACCCCGATAAAAATTAACGGCAAAGAGATGACAAAACTCATCTATTCGGGGGGTGGAGAACATGCCCTGATTACGATTGAACTCAATGAAGATGGAACAAAGACTTCAGAGCGCTCCGTGCTTGTAAAAGATTTTCAAAGGGACCCGGTATCTGAAGAACTGCTGCATGTTGATTTTATGGAAATTTCACTTAAAAAAGTCGTAAAGGTTACAGTCCCTGTCGGTATAATTAAACAGCCTGCAGGTATCAAGATGGGCGGAATTTTGCAACATCGTTTAAGAGAAGTCGAGGTGGAATGTCTTCCTACCCGGATACCCGACAGGATTGAGGTTGATGCTGAATTTGTTGAGATCGGGGGGGCCCTGTATGTGAGCGACCTGCCGGCGCAGGAGGGTGTAACGCTGATAACCGACCCGGCCAAGGTCATACTCCTGGTAAGCGCGCCTGTTATAGAAGAAGCCCCTTCGGAAGCCGCTGAAGAAGGAGCCGCAGAGCCTGAACTGGTAAAGGCTAAAGGCAAGGAAGAAGAACAGCAGAAAGAAGAGAAAAAAGAGGGGAAGAAATAACTCATTATCATGTGGTTGGTGGCCGGCCTGGGCAACCCCGGGGATGATTATGCGGATACGAGGCATAATATCGGATTTATGGTCCTCGATGCCCTGGCAGCGAGGCTGTCCATTCAGATAAAACGAAAATCATCAAGCTTTATTTATGGAAGAGGCTTTATCGGGGAGCAAGAGGCAATCCTCATAAAGCCTCTTACTTTTATGAACAGGAGCGGTATTGCGGTCAGAGATGCCCTCAAAAAATATGAAGAGATAGACAACATACTTATTGTGCATGATGACCTTGATCTGGAGACGGGTGTCATAAGGATAAGGAAAACAGGCTCTTCCGGCGGCCATAATGGAATCGCATCAATAATTGAACGCATAGGCACGAAAGATTTTATAAGATTAAAGATCGGTATCGGCCGCTCCGGCAGAATCCCTGCTGAAAGGTATGTCCTCCGGGCTTTCAGCAAGCAGCAAAGGCCGGCTATGGAAGAGGCCGTTGAGAAAGCGGTTGACGCGATCGAGGTAATATTAAACAAGGGCATATCCCATGCCCAGAATATTTTCAACAGGCAACAGGTCTCCCACTGAACATTCACCCTCTTGACCGCAAGGAAGGTTTTTTCCGTCTTTAGCGTCTTTAAAATAACTTCTGATGCATGGGCTTTTTTAGACTGCAACTGTTAAAATAATTCCCTGCAAGCTGTTTGTATTTTTTTATTTTCAGCCTGTATTAATGAGGAGACTGAAAGCATGACCGCAATTAAAGACCTGCATATGTTCATCGAAATACTGAAGAAGGAAAACGAGCTGCTCCTTGTCGAGACCCCGGTAGACCCCTGTCTGGAAATAGCCGAGATTCACAGGAGGGTCATAGAAAAGGGTGGGCCTGCTCTTTTTTTTACGAATGTCAAAGGCAGTAAATTCCCGGTAGTAACAAATCTTTTCGGTACAGAGCGCAGGATGGACCTTGCCTTCGGCAAGCGGCCGGTCAAGTTTGTCAATGATTTAGTGAAACTTGCGGAAACCATTTTGCCCCCGGACATAAAGAAACTCTGGAATGGAAGAAATATTTTCCGGCAGGGACTGAAGATCGGTCTCAAAAAAACTAAAGATGCACCCATACTGGAAAACCGGCAGAGACCTCCCCGTTTATCAGGGCTTCCAATGCTGACCTCATGGCATTCGGACGGCGGCCCTTTTGTTACCCTGCCGCTTGTCTATACAGAGCACCCTGAAGGTAAAGGGCACAATCTCGGAATGTACAGGATACAAAGGCATGACGATTGCACTGCCGGAATCCACTGGCAGATACATAAAGGCGGGGGCTACCATTATAACGCTGCCGAGAAAAAGGGAGAGCCCCTGCCGGTAAGCCTCTATATCGGCGGGCCTCCGGCGCTTATCCTTTCGGCAATAGCCCCTGTACCCGAGGATGTTCCCGAGCTTATATTGGCCTCTCTGCTGTTAGGGAAACGGCTGGATATGGTTGATGACCCTCTTGGTGGGCATGCAATGGTTGCCAATGCAGAGTTTGCAATAAAAGGCGAGGCGCCTCCTTTTATCAGAAAGCCGGAAGGCCCTTTCGGTGATCATTTCGGTTACAATTCTTTAAGACACGACTACCCGGTATTCAATATCAACAGGATGTATCACCGCCGCAATGCCGTTTATCCCGCCACCGTAGTCGGCAGGCCCCGGCAGGAAGACTACTATATCGGCGATTACCTGCAGGACCTGCTGTCCCCCCTTTTCCCCCTTGTTATGAAAGGGGTAAGACAGTTAAAGACATTCGGGGACACGGGCTTTCATTCCCTTGCCGCTGCCAGGGTGTATAATCGCTATCCCAGGGAGGCATTTGCATCTGCGATGAGAATCCTTGGAGAAGGCCAGTTGTCTTTGACAAAGTTCCTGATAATTACAGACGGGGACATTGACATATCGGATTTTCCAAGACTATGGACCCATGTTCTGGAGCGCGTTAACTGGCAGACGGACCTCTTTGTCTTTGATAACGTTTCACAGGACACCCTTGATTATACCGGGCCTGCGGTAAACAAGGGCTCAAAGGCCGTACTTATGGGATTAGGAAGCGAGCCGCTGAGAAAATTACCCGGAGAATTTAAGGGCAGACTGCCCGATGGATGTGATAAACCTGTAGCATTCCTGCCGGGCACACTTGTAATTGAAGGAAAGA
>DRDE01000173.1 GCA_011040095.1 Nitrospirota bacterium | reverse complement strand
TATTTGCTTTTTGCCTTTCTTGCCGTCTCTGTTGTATCCAAATGCTGACAGCTCATTATGCATTCCCTCAAAATATGAGCTTGTTACGTCATAAAGATACAGTCCGGGCTTTTGCTGTCTATGGGTTTTCCTGAACAGGCGATCCTCTATGTCTGCCTGTTTCTCACTCAGCCAGTCAAGATTGTTATATAAATCATCTTCGTTAAACTTTCCAAGTCCCAATACATCACAGGCTGCATGGCTCCCTGCCAGCCTTACTGCTGAAAGCGGTGAGCACGGGTCCAAGTACCGGGTTGAGATTTTGTCCCGGGGTGCCAGGACATGTTCAAAAAGAACCATTTAATCCTGATTATCAGGAGCGCCTATCTCATTGTGACACCGCCCGCCTTCCATTTGTTTAATTCCTGCATCTCTTTCCTGAATCTTTCACAGGCTTTGGCTATTGCCTGCTGACCCCATTCAGCTTTTTCATATAAACTTTTCAAAAACTTCATTGGAAAGCATCAGCCCCTTTTTTGTGAGTCTCACGTTTGTCTCATATGAACAACTTGCGCCTCTGATTTCAATTAATCCGGCCTCCTGAAGGTCCCTGATCTCTTTATGGAAAAGACTTAAAATATTTTTGTTATATCGCCTGAAAAAGGATTCTACATTCACCCCCTCTGTTTTTCTTAATCCAAGAAAAATAGCTTCAGACAAGGCTTTCTCTTCAGTTATTTTTTCAGAATCCTTCATGGGGCTTTTACTTTCAGAAATGGTCTTAATATATTCATCAAGGTCGGATGTATTATAAAATCTTTTTCCATTGATAAAAGAGTGCGCGCCAAGACCGGTTCCGTAGTATTCACCCCTGTCCCAGTAGTTCAGGTTGTGCCTGGAAAAATAATCCGGCATGCCGAAATTCGATATCTCGTAATGTATGAATCCATTTGCCGTCAGATAATCAATTGCATGATTATACATCCCGATTATTTTATCTTCATCAGGATGTCCGGGTTTCTCAACCCCCTCCCGGAAATATTTATAAAGCAAAGTCCCTTTCTCAACTGTAAGCTCATATGCAGAGATATGCTCCGGCTTCAGACTTACCGCCCTTTCGAGAGTTTTTCTCCAGCTATTAACGCCCTGCCCTGGTAAACCGTAAATTAAATCGATCCCGATATTTTCGAATCCTGCATCTCTTGAAAGATGCACAGCCTGTTCAGCTTCTTCATGGTTATGTATCCTGCCGAGGAAAGAAAGCTCATCATCATTAAAAGACTGCGCGCCTAAACTGATCCTGTTTATCCCTGCGGAGCGGATCGCCTGTAGTTTTTCTTTGTCCAATGTCCCGGGGTTTGCCTCGATTGTTGCTTCATGGTTTTCAATAAAATCAAAATGACCGGAAATGCAATTAATCAGGTCTGATAATGTATCGACTGAAAGCGCTGTAGGAGTGCCGCCGCCGATGTAAAGAGTTGCAAGTGGAGTTCCATTGGGAATTTCAAGAATCTCTTTTTTCAGGGCTTCAATGTACGCAAAGGCTTTTTCAGGATCATAGATTCCTGATACAAAGTCACAATAGATGCACCTTTTTATACAAAACGGGATATGGACATAAAGGGAAAGCGCCATGAGGTATTTTAACAAAATTGAAGATATCTGTTAAAATCTCTGTATTCTTTTTAATGGATCAATGCAATCATAAATCAGGAGGTAATAATGGCAGAGATAAAAAGCCGTGAAGCAAACCCTATTCCCGGCGTAGAATATTCGGAAATTCGCATCCCGGATGAACATAACCTGGGGACGGGAGAATTTGTTACAATGATTGAAACCGGGGCATTGTCCAGGATCAGCCCGATAATCAGCAATGTAATGAACGACCCTTATTTTTTATTGATCGTGAGCATTAACCTCGGCATCGATGAGATTACAGCAGTGCTCGGCAAGACACACGATGAACCGCCTATTTCCCGGAAGGTCTTTACAATACCCAAAGAGATAAATGTAAAAGACGCCCACGACTTTACCGTAAGTTTTAAAGACTGGGAGATAAAAGATATGAAACTGAACGGGAACGGGTTGAAATTAGCAGAATGACCATCCGGCAACAAACAGAGGAAATCGAGAGAAATATCCTTCATCCCGCCGCGCGCCTGAGTTCAGACAGCAGGGGAAGAAAGATAAAAGAAAAACCTTGTGAGATAAGAACCTGCTTCCAGAGAGACAGGGACAGAATACTCCATTCAAAGTCATTCAGGAGGTTAAAGCACAAGACACAGGTCTTCCTTGCTCCGAGGGGAGACCATTACAGAACGAGGTTGACGCATACACTTGAGGTCTCCCAGATTGCGAGGACAATTGCCCGTGCGCTCAGGCTCAACGAGGATCTCACAGAGGCAATCGCCCTCGGGCATGATTTGGGGCATACTCCTTTTGGCCATGCAGGAGAAGATATATTGCGTGAAATCTGTCCCGGAGGGTTTGAGCATTACAGGCAGAGCCTGAGAGTGGTTGATATTCTTGAAAGAAACGGCCGCGGGCTTAATCTGACCTTTGAAGTAAGAGACGGGATATTAAAACATTCCAAGGGCAAGGGCGACATCTTTAGCTCCAGCGGGAAAAGCGAAACACTGGAAGGCCGGATAGTCAGAATATCGGATGTTATTGCATATGTAAACCATGATCTTAATGACGCTGTTCGCGCCGGTGTCCTTGAGCGATCAACAATCCCTTTAAAGTTTTTCAAGATTGGTGAAAGCCAGTCAAAGAGAATCGATTCCATGGTAAAGGATGTAATATATTACACTTCTTTCCAGGACATGAAAGAGATCGGAATGAGTGAAGAAATGAAAGACACCACCTATGCTTTAAGGGATTTCCTGTATAAAAATGTGTATGAAGGGGATGTATCCAAAAAGGAATTCAAAAAGGCCAGGAAAATCCTTCTTGATCTTTATACTTATTATCTGGAGCATACGGAAGAGGTCTTTCGAGAATTCCCAAAAGAAATAACCGCTGAAAAAGAGAGGATTGTTTGTGATTTTATAGCCGGCATGACCGATAGATTTGCGCTTATGATGTATGAACAGCATTTCCTGCCTCAGCCGTGGAAGGTCTTTTAAGCAAAGCACTTGATTGTAATTTTTGCCGGTTTCAATGTTTTCGGGGAACTCCCTGAAAAAATGGGGATTCCCGACATATCTCATCAAGGATTTTAAAAAATGTGTCTTGTGTGATAAATATCTGATTTTTAAACCAGTTTCTCTTGACAACAAATGTATGTCCCCTTATAATTTAAAAAAACTGATAGGAGGCTATGAATGACAAAGGCGGATTTAGCGGACAGGCTTTATGAAAAAGTGGGACTTCCAAAAAAGGAAGCAACTGCAATTATAGAAACACTTTTTGGTTCAATGAAAGGCATTCTTGCAGAAGGGGAATCAATAAAGATAACAGGTTTCGGCACCTTCCTTGTGAGAAAAAAGAACTCCAGGAAAGGGAGAAACCCGAAGACAGGCGCTGAGCTGGAGATAGAACAGAGAAAGGTTGTCTCCTTTAAACCCAGCCTTCAGTTTAAGGCCCTTGTTGAAAAGGTATAATGTCCCATGGGGTCTTCGCCTCAAAAAAAAATAAGTATGGACAGGCTCTTCTACAAGATAGGGGACATCAGCAATATCGCTGAGATTGAGCCTCATGTCCTGAGATACTGGGAATCGGAATTCTCCTTCCTTAAACCCCGGAAAAACAAAACAGGACAGCGAATTTATACAAGAAAAGAACTGGAACTCGTCCTTAAAATAAAAAATCTTCTGTATAAGGAGAAATATACAATTGCCGGAGTCAGAAAAAAATTCGGGGACAACACGCTGAGGAAAAATTCAGTTTCCATGGAGACGATCCAGGGGGTAAAGAAAAGACTGAAAGAGATACTGGATACTTTGAACAGAGATATAAGCAGCCAAAAACCGCCTCTGACCTCAAATAATAAAAACGGATCACATTTGCATATATAAAAGGGCCTGCTATTTACCTTCGTTTTATTGATTAACCATAGAGGCTCTTGCAAAAGTCTTGTTTTGTCATTCCCGAGGCAGTAACCGGGAATCCGGTTTCTTTAAAAAACAAAGCCTTCCGGATACCCGTTCTCAAGGGTATGACGGCACAGGTTGTTTTGCAGTGACTTTTGCAAGGGCCTCCATAAATATTAATTTGATGTATGGGGCTTAAAAATTATACAATCGATATGTGCTGTTAAACGGATATAAATGAATCGGGGCGTAGCGCAGCCTGGTTAGCGCACTCGCTTGGGGTGCGAGAGGTCGGCCGTTCAAATCGGCTCGCCCCGACCATTTTTTCTCAAATGCCAAATGATATACCGGGCCTTAATAACAAATAATCAGCAGAAGCCGGCATGAATAAGAGTAAAATTAAAAAAGGCGTGAGAATGATCCTTGAGGGTATTGGAGAAGACCCGGACAGGCCGGGTTTAAAAGATACACCAAGACGTATTGCAGACTTATATGAGGAAATATTCTCAGGCCTTAAAACCCCCACAGAGGAAATACTTAAACCTATAAAAGGTGAAAGACATGATGAAATGGTTCTTCTGAAAGACATACCGTTTTATTCAGTCTGTGAACACCACCTTCTTCCTTTTGTCGGAAAAGCACATGTTGCATATATTCCTTCGGGAGGTAAAATTGTCGGTCTCAGCAAACTTGCACGCACAGTAGAAATATTTGCCAAGAGGCCGCAGGTTCAGGAACGCCTTACCACCCAGCTTGCAAACCTGATTATGGAAAAGCTGAAGCCCAGGGGAGCAATGGTGATAATAGACGCTGAACATCTGTGTCTCTCAATGAGGGGGATAAAAAAACCCGGTGCAAGGACGGTTACATCAGCTGTCAGGGGTATTTTCAGGACCAAGGAATCAACAAGGTTGGAATTGCTTGAACTGATTAAAAAGAGTGAGTGAAAACAAATGACCGTTTCAACTGTTCCCGTGTTGAGACGGTTGAAACTATTTTTATTTTCAAGGAGATAAAAATGATTATAACTAAAAAACGAGATATTAAAGAGTTAATGGAGAACATTAAAAACTACAAAAGTATCTTCCTGATCGGTTGTTCCGAGTGCGCTACACTCTGCGGAACCGGCGGAGAGCCCGAGCTTCAGGCAATGAAAGAGACCCTTGAAACAGAAGGCAAAAAGGTTACCGGGAGCTTTGTTGCAAAAACCGGCTGCCAGATACTGGGCACAAAGGTCGAATTAAAGGCTTTCAAAGATGCGCTTGCAGAGACCGACTGTATACTTGTGATGTCCTGCGGCGCAGGAACTCAAACCGCTGTTGAGCTGTTCCGGGATACGGCTGTTTATCCGACCAATGATTCTTTATTTCTCGGGAATATGACAAGAATACAGATGTTCGATCAAAGATGTTCTCTGTGCGGCAAGTGCGTGCTTGATAAAACAGGGGGGATATGCCCTGTAACCGCCTGTCCGAAAGGACTTTTAAACGGGCCCTGCGGCGGCACCAATGAAGGGAAGTGCGAAATAAGCCCTGATATGGAATGTGCATGGGTAAGAATATACAACCGGCTGAAACGAATCGGCCAACTCGAGGAAATGAAGAAAATCGCAGAGCCCAAGGACTGGTCTGCCGCCAATACACCCATGAGCCTGAATGCCCGTGAAAAAAAGGAGGAGGTTAAAAAGTGAATTTTAAAGAAGCCCTTAATTCCGAAAAATTTGTAGTTACCGCTGAAGTAGGCCCTCCAAAGGGCACTGATATAAAAGAAATGCTTCATGACGCTGAAGCGCTGAAAGGCAAATTAGACGCCGTCAATGTAACCGACAACCAGTCTGCCGTAATGAGGATAAACTCATTGTCAATCTGCAAAATACTGCTTGATATGGGACACGAGCCCATTCTCCAGATGACATGCAGGGACCGCAACCGCATCGGCCTTCAGTCCGACCTGCTTGGCGCAAGCGTGCTCGGAATCAGGAATGTTTTATGCATGACAGGAGACCACCCTAACGCAGGAGATCACAAAGAGACAAAAGCCGTTTATGATATCGAATCCGTCCAGCTTCTCAGGGTTGTTGATTCCCTTAATAACGGCAGGGACATGATGGGCAATGAGATGAAAGGCGCCACCGATTTTTTCCAGGGCGCTGTTGTTACGCCCGAGGCTGACCCGGTGGAGCCCCAGCTTATGAAATTTGAAAAAAAGGTTGCGGCCGGGGCAAATTTTTTCCAGACACAGGCAATCTACGACATAGGAAAATTTAAGGAGTTTATGACTTATGCGAGAAAATTCCCGGTCAAAATACTCGCGGGACTTGTGCTCCTTAAAAGCGCGGGAATGGCAAATTACATGAACAAGTTTGTTCCGGGCATTAAGGTGCCCCAGGATTTGATTGACGAGCTTAAGGCAGCCGGCAAGGGGAACGCCCTTGATGCGGGAATAAACATAGCGGCAAGACATATCAAACAGTTAAAAGAAGAAGACGTATGTGACGGCGTTCACATAATGGCTATCGGCGCTGAGGACAAGGTGCCTCTTATCATGGAAAGGGCCGGGCTGCTTTGAACCGTATCCTGGGAAGGATATGTTTTTATGCTATTTTTCTTTTAACCGCGGCAGCTCAATTCCTGGTAACATTAGTTGTCATATTACTCGTATTAAGCACGCTTAATATTGTCAACAGTAATGTACTGCATATTGAAAAGTTGTATTATCTTGAGATAACAGCCGCTGCCGCCATCTCTATAATTTCCGGCGTTATTTTTTTCAGGTCTCTCGGGAAAATATCCCGGTTTATAAAAAATGCTTTTTTCAGAGATATTCTTCCCTGACATGTCCGGCTGTATCCATTCATTGCTGTGCTATAATAATCATGTCAACTCTGCATTGTCATTTCGGCGGCAGGAAAAATCCTGAATGCTTATACAGCAGGAAAAGATTTCTCTCCCCGGTCAAAATGACATATGGCTGAACTATTACAAAAGTCTCTGTTTGATTAAACAACAAAAATGACAAATGAATTAATTTATTTCTGGCAGCATATACCGGAGAATATCACTCCTTATATTTTTAAAATAGGACAATTCCAGGTACGTTATTACGGAATGATGTATATTGCTGCTTTTGCGACCCTTTATTTTCTCTCTCTTTACAGGTTAAAAAATGAAAAAATCAATTTTTCAAAAACCGTAATTGAGAATTATTTTACATGGGCCATCCTGGGTCTTATGATCGGGGCAAGAATGGGTTATGTGCTCTTTTATAATTTCAGCTACTACATATCCCGTCCACTGGAAATAATGCTTCCGTTCAGCTTTACAGGAGGATTTCATTTTACGGGTCTTGCAGGCATGTCCTATCACGGCGGGCTGATCGGGGTCTTGGTGTCCAGCGGCATATTCTGTTACAGGTATAAAATTAATTTCTGGCAACTCGGGGATTTCCTGGTTCCTTCCATACCCCTGGGATATACATTCGGCAGGATAGGCAACTTTATCAACGGCGAGCTTTACGGCAGGGTCACCACAGCGCCCTGGGGCATGTATTTCCCGGCTGACCCGACTAATCAGCTCAGGCATCCATCCCAGCTTTACGAGGCGTTCTTTGAGGGAATTTTCCTTTTTATTATCCTCTGGAGCATTCGTAAGATGAGACCTTTCAACGGCTTTTTTCTTTCTTTATATGTTATAGGTTATGGAACAGTCCGCTTCTTTATTGAATATGTGCGTGAACCCGATCAGCAAATAGGGTTGATTTTCGGCTTTATGTCCATGGGACAGATACTCTGCCTGTTTATGATATTAGCAGGACTGGGGATTTTCTATATCAGGCGCAAAACCTCAATATATCCGGGGTAGCGCAGCAATTCCCGGTGAATTCCCAGTCGCCCGAGATTGCTTCGCTTCGCTCGCAATGACAAAATAATTTTTCGCAAACCGTCATTGCGAAGAGCTTCAGCGACAAAGCAATCTTGCATCCGTTTTCACCGGGGATTGCCGGGGGTTAACAGCTTTCGGAGTCGAAGTTACATTTTATGTGTTATACTTATGGAACAAAACTCAATTAATCCACAGATAACGCAGGTGTGAAAAGGCAGCGGGCAGAGAAAAAAAATCCGTAAAATCTGCGGATATATAATTTCCTGTATATCAAAAAATTGAAAACTGAAACGCAATTAAAGGAGACTGTTATGCCGGCAAAAAATGGAGACAAAGTAAGGGTGCATTATACCCTGAAAGACGCAAACGGTGAAGTGGTTGAATCATCGACTAATACAATCCCGATAGAATTCACTATAGGAGAGGGAAAGGTAATACCCGGGTTTGAAAAAAATATCATCGGGATGAATCCTGAAGAAACCAAAACTATTAAGGTAACCCCGGAAGACGCTTACGGCCCCCGTGATGAAAAAAAGATTTTTGAATTTGCCAAAAAAAACGCACCCGGGGATTTTGACCCCCGGATCGGACAGACAATGCAAATGCACAGGCCTGACGGAAAGGCATTTGTCGTAACCGTAGTAGACCGCACTGAAAACGGCTTTATGATGGATGCCAATCATCCTTTAGCCGGAAAAGAGCTTGCCTTTGATTTAGAGTTAGTGGAAATCGTCGGGTAGGGGCAAGTAACGAATTGCCCCCGGCGGGAAAATAATAAAAAGGATATATAAGCACATGTCCGTATTTACTGTTCAGGATTTTTTAAAAAAGAAAAAAGAAGGCAGAAATATTACAATGCTTACTGCCTATGATTATCCGTTTGCCCGGATCGTGGATGAGGCAGGCATAGACGCTGTTCTTGTCGGCGATTCACTCGGCATGGTTGTTCAGGGGCTGGAAAACACGCTGCCCGTCACAATGGATGAAATGATTTACCATACAAAACTTGTTACAAGGGCAATAAAAAAAGCAATGGTTATCGGTGATATGCCTTTTATGTCTTACCAGACCGGCATTTATGAGTCAATTAAAAATGCCGGCAGATTCCTGAAGGAAGCCGGAGCTTCAGCAGTTAAAATGGAAGGCGGCGCTGAAATTGCAGAACAAATAACGGCAATGACAAAATCGGACATCCCTGTTATGGCCCATATCGGGCTTACACCACAGTCGATCCATAGAATGGGGGGGTACAAGGTTCAGGGTAAAACGGAAGAGGCTGCAAAAAAATTAATAGAAGAAGCGCATATTGTTGAAGACGCCGGCGCTTTTTCATTATTACTGGAAGCAATACCCATGACTCTTGCAAAAAAAATCAGGGAGGAACTCTCAATCCCTACGATTGGCATCGGGGCGGGTCCGCATTGCGACGGCCAGATCCTTGTTCTTCATGATGTGATCGGGTTATTTGAAAGATTTGTCCCAAAGTTCGTCAAACAATATGCAAACATAAAGGAAGAAGCTTTAAAGGCGGTTAAATCATATAAGGAAGAAATCGAAAAAGGTATATTCCCTTCAGACGAACAAAGTTTCAAGTAGCTCCAAAACCGCCCTGTTCCATCCCTCCGGCCCGATACCATCGGCTTTAATAGCATTTTTAACTCTTATTCTCCTGTCAAAAGAACCGTCATGTTTCTTTATAATAACCGGATAATCAACGTTTCTCAGCATCTCAATATCATTAGGGCTGTCACCGAGAGCAGCAGTCGTTATTTTTCCATACTGTTCGGAGTACAGCTTTTTCAGTATCTCAACCGCCCTGCCCTTATCGCTGTCACCCATAATATGAAAAAATTCTCCCTGTGTATAATTATATCCTTTTGACCGGATACGCTGTTTGAGTCTTTTCAATGATGTTTCTTTTCCGGCAAAAACAAACGGCTCATCAAAATCACGTTGTTTAGCCCTTTCAGCATCAGGCATTTTCAGTCCCGTAAGTCCGGCAACCTCTTTTACCGTCATATCCCCGAAGCCTTTAATATCAAATCCTTCGGAACGTAATTCTTCAACGGCCTTTCTTAAATCAACATATGCCGCTCCGGGTTTTATTATAAGATAGTTTCCTTGCTCCTGAATTTTGGATCCTGAATCCTGGATACTGAATCCTGAATATTTTTTCGGAATAAATATCCCCCCGCCGTTTTCAGAGATAAAGGGATGTTTATTTCCGAGTTTTTTTCTGCAATGCTCTATTTCCGCCCTTGTCTTGCTGGAGCATAATATCAACGGGATATTTTTCTCTTTCACTGCCTTAAGTGCGGGCAATGCCTTCCTGAATGAGTAAACGGAATCAAGAAGTGTTCCATCGAGGTCTGTGAATACTATCAATTTCTTTCTCATCTGTTCTCAATGTCATTAAAATATTTACCTTAACCTGAATGTTTAAAAAATACCACTGCTTGCTCCTTCGCCCATCAGTTGCATAAAATCAATACCCCGCAATGAAACCTGTTCTGAACAATGAAACAAGTTTCATTGGTTCAACTGTGACCTTAATCACAGTTTTATTCTAATATAATAGTAAATAATAAAGTTTACTTAACAAAACAAATAAAAGTGCAGGAGGAGCAATGACAATAGACAAGATGGTGGTAAGATTCAAAGACAAATCGATAATGAAAGGAAGAACCAGTGATTTTTCTCTCGATAAAACATTCTTTCATTTGAAACTCTTAAGCGGCGAAGTAGTAAATGTCGATATTGAAAAGTTGAAAGCAGTGTTCCATGTTAAAAGTTTAACCGGCAATAAAAATTATAAGTGCTTGTATAAGGACCCTATTCTCTGGGGAGGCAATAAGGTTAAAGTTCAGTTTTTCGACGGTGAAGTAATGATAGGTTATACTCCTTACCACATCTCCGGCAATAAGGCTGTTTTGATAACACCTGCCGACTTACAATGCAACAATAAACAGGTTTTTGTCGTAACTTCAGCGACTAAAGAGATAACTTTCCTGTAGTCGCAAATCAATACAACCGAGAGATCAAGGTCTTTCGCCAAATAGCCGGCACAAAAAAGCCGGCATCCACACGAAACCGGGGCTGCCTCAAACCTGCCTTCCGACAGCGTTTCAGCATATCAACCGTTCCACTGCCGGCTTATTCAATATATTCCGACAAACCGGCTCGGTTTCAACCTGGCAGAGAGGAGCTTGTAAAAGAGGATATTAAGGGAGTAAACCTGAGTAGTTACGATTTATCAAAAACACGCAAGCAAACGCACCTGTCAAAAACAACAGGTTATATTATTCAAGTAAAATGGTAACATTATTAATTTTAAGAGAATCCATTTTGAAAAAATAAATATGGCAAGACCATTAGGAGTAACATAAGGAGAAAGTTATGTTGAAAAGGTTCCCGGCTAAAAAAACAATCCTTCCGGCATTAATCATATTTTTATCCCTCTTTATCCTTACCCTGACAGCCGATGCAGCCACCATAACATGGAGCGGCGGAGGCGCTGATAACCTGGCCTCAAATACAGCCAACTGGTCAGGCAATGCACTGCCACAGGATGGCGATGACCTGGTTTTTGACAGCACATCAACAAAAGAGTGCACATGGGACATATATGTCACACCGCTTACATTAACAATTGATGCCGCATATACCGGCACAATCACATTAAACACAGAACTTACAGTCACAGGCGATGTAGTAATCACAGGTGGGACATTTAACCAGGAGAGCAAGGATTTCAGGATCGGATTCGGAGCAGCAGAGGCCCCGCCGTATCCACCCACAGGACTGACTGCCGCAGCCACATCCGCAAGCCAGATAGATATCGCATGGACAGACAACTCCGGCAATGAGACAGGCTTCAAGATAGAGCGGAAGACCGGTTCCGGCGGCACATACAGCCAGACAGCCACAGTGGGGGCGGATGTAACCGCATATGCAGATACAGTGCTGACACCAGGCACAACATACTACTACAGAGTAAACGCCTACAACACAGCCGGAGACTCCGGATACAGCAATGAAGCCGGGGCCACAACAGACTCCTCACCAACCGTATCAACCAGCGCCCCAACTAATCTTAACGGCATCTCAGCCACGCTGAACGCAACAGTCAACCCCAATGGCTCAGAGACAACGGTTTACTTTGAGTGGGGCACAGACATATCCTATGGAAACAGCACGCCGACCCAATCCATAGGGAGCGGCACGGAAGATGTAAGTGTATCAGCAGACATAACAGGGCTGACGCCGAATATAACCTATCATTACATGGTAACAGCAAGCAATACTGCGGGAACAGCTAATGGCGCGGATGTAAGCTTTACAACCCCGCCCATTACATTAACCATAACATCGCCATTAGATGGAGCGACGATAAACAGGTCTGATGTAATGGTCAAAGGCACGGTAACCAATACAACGGACAATGAGACAGGAGTGATAGTAAATGGAGTAGCAACAGTTGGTTATAATGGAGAATTCATAGTCAACCATGTGCCCCTTGAAGAGGGAGACAATACCATCACCGCCAGTGCGACGGATACGGATGGATATACAGCCTCTGTCTCAATAACAGTCAATGCAGTTACAACAGACCCTCATGTGATCTTGAGAGCTAATATAGAATCAGGCATTGCGCCGTTGACAACATATTTTTCAGTATCAACAAATATTCCTAATTCAGTAGCAAACTATGAATTTGATTATGAAGGAGACGGAACAATCGACTACACAGGCGCTGCTTTTGACAATATAAGTGTCACATATTCAACAGAGTATATCTATTATCCGACAATCACAGTAACGGATGATCAAAGCAATACTTATTCCGATACTATTGCGATAATAGTGCTGAACCAGGCAGAACTTGATACATTGCTCAGATCGAAGTGGGAGGCAATGAGGGCGGCGCTGGCAGTGCAGGATATAACAACAGCTTTGACTTATATATCTTCCGGCGCCAGAACATCCTATGAAGAGATGTTCAACGCCATAACAGACCAGTTGCCATCTATTACAGCAACACAAACAGATTTCAACTTTATTTCTGCTACAGATAATCTTGTAAAATATGAATTGGTAACCATGGAAAATGATACAACTTACTCCTATGATGTAATATTTATTAAAAATAAGGATGGTATATGGATGATACTGGAGTATTAGGATGAAAAGTAAGTTTATAGGATTTCCAGGCGCGCTACTAATGCTAAGCATATTATTATTAACCTCCTGCAATGGAACAATAACCGTCAAGGTTGTTGATGAAGAAACGGGTGAACCCATTGAGGGTGCGGTGGTAATGGTAGAATGGACGATAACAAAGGGGATAGGATTGACACATACAGATTCATATAAGGTTGTTGAAGTTGTAACTGATAAAGAGGGAAAGGCAGAGATGTCAGGTGTTTATAATCCGTTTGCCGATCTTTCCAGCGTAGCTGTTTACAAGAAAGGTTATGTTCTGTGGAGCAATAATGATGTTTTTAAAGGATCAAGAATGCTGACAAATTTCGAGTGGAAAAATAATTATACCTTTAAATTAAATCGATTTAAACCGGAGTATTCTTATATTGAACATACTTCATTTATAAGTAGATCTACCGGTACGGCCCATGGTGATAAAAAGTTGTTAGATGAAGCTTATTACTGGGAAGAATTAGAAGCATCAAAAGAGAGAGACAAGCGAAGAAGACAACAATAGGAGATTATTATGTGTAAGAAATATATTTATTTTATTGGTTTGTTTTTGATTATTATATGTTTTGTTAAAAATACGGCTGCTTACAATGACAAAATTACACATCCCGACATTACCAAGAAAGCAGCTGAAAATTCACAGTTAGATCAATACCTCAAAAATAATTTAGGGCTTCAAAATGGAATAGCAACTAAGTTTTCCTTTAATAACGAACTGAAAACTATTACAAAATGGCTGCGAGAAGGCGCCGAACTCGAAGACGACCCCATTTGCCGTGCCTCTAACCATTTTCATGACCCATTGAAGCTTTGGAGTGAGTCGGGCATGAGCGATGAGCCAGGATGGTTAGATATGTATTGCTACTTTTGGAGCCCCTGGTATTCTAATATCACATGGGCAACAGGATATGAGGAACAAGGAGGCGCTATAGTTGACCGCAACAAACAGGAGATGGGGTGGGAACATGCCAGGGCGTATTATCATTCGGCCCTGACATCGACATCTGAAACTGATCGTGAAACTTACTACGTAAATTTTTTTCAATCACTGGGACATGTTATGCACCTTTTAGAAGATATGGCAGTACCAGCTCATACCAGGAATGACTTTGCGTCACACCTTAAGTTTAATGAGGTTGCCGACATAAATCCTACAAAATGGCTTGGCAACCGATTCGAATACTTTGTGAAAATCCGACCAGCTCTTGTAGATGCTACGCCTGTCTCGCCATCTTTTACTACTCCGCTGCTAACAGACTTCTGGGATATAGACCAATATGATGGCAGTAATCCATCTGCCGGTACTGCAATCGGGCTTGCTGAATACTCCAATGCCAATTTCTTAAGTGGAACAACTATCTTCAAGGGAATAGAGGATCCTACCCACTCTTACCCATACCCTGACTGGTCCAGTATTGTTGAGTACGATGAAGTAATCGACGATGTCACAGGGAAGGTGAGGACATATCTTAGAAAGACTGGTGATGGTGAGACCATAGAGCACCTTGCAGCTGGCAAATGGTTCTATAAATACCTTCCCTCTTCTCTGAAGGATTTAGGATTAATGTTGGATGATTCAGTTTATCTTGACTACGCCGATAAACTTTTACCCCGAGCCGTAGGCTACTCGGCAGGGTTATTGGATTATTTCTTCAGAGGTAAAATCAACATAGTCCAGACAGGCGCTGATGCATTTCAGATAGTAAACCTGTCTGATGAAGACATGGAAGGCAACCTTGCCTCTTTCAAACTCTATTATGACGATATTAATGACGAGCGTATTGAAATACCATTGGCCTTTTATGATGAACTCGGGAGCCGGTATACAGACCCGAACACAGTACTTTCAATACCAGCACAGACAAAGTCATTATTCAAAGCAGAACTTCAGAGTGTGCCTGTAGATCCTCAAGCCCCCGGAGAATACATGCTCGTATACAAAGGCAGGCTTGGCAGTGAAGGAGCAGCGCCTTATGACACGGATTATGCAGTTGCGGCGCAAAAGATAACCCCGCATTTTCTCACATATGCAGAGGTAAACAGTGAGTGGGATGTATACGAATACGACCTGCTCGGCAACAGGATATACAGTCTCACCGGAGGACTTACAAGAGGGATACCTTACTATAACGGCATACCGAATCCGGTTAATCCTGACGAGCTTTTCTACCTGTCATACAGCGGGTGTACAGAAGGCTACTCATGCCTTCATCTGCTTACAAAGTCAACGGAACAGTCAGAGGACCTGTCGAAGTTCGGCACATTCTGGTGGTCAAACGACGGGACAAGGATATATGCGTTTCATGGTGGATACTACGATATATCAACGAGCACATGGATGACATCTCCGTGGATAATAACAGATGCATGCCTGTACAGCGGGTTC